>NZ_JBDPMC010000071.1:0-32266 GCF_039871625.1 Micromonospora sp. B11E3
ATGGTTGATCAGGGCGTTCCACAACTGCCGCAGCTGATCCGGCTGCTGCGTTATGGCGGCGAGGTGGCCGGCGTGCTGGTCGAACAGCGTCCGGGCCCTATCCGGGTCGCTCACCCACTGGCTGCCCTCAGGAAGGGCCGGCAACGATGCTTGCCGGGGCTGATCCGGATCGGTCATCCTGTACTGCGCCGCCACGCCACCGCGACCTTCCCG
Organism: Micromonospora sp. B11E3; assembly: GCF_039871625.1. NCBI lineage: Bacteria > Bacillati > Actinomycetota > Actinomycetes > Micromonosporales > Micromonosporaceae > Micromonospora > Micromonospora sp. B11E3. Next base: position 214 of record NZ_JBDPMC010000071.1, read on the forward strand.
GACCAGCAGCAGCAGACCACGCTCGCGCAATGCCCCGATCCGTTTATTCACCGTCCGCTGCAATGTGGGGGGCGATGTCGCTGCGGCGAGGGCTCGCTCGCTGACGGTGATGAGCCCGTCGCCATCCGTGTCCATATGGTTGATCAGGGCGTTCCACAACTGCCGCAGCTGATCCGGCTGCTGCGTTATGGCGGCGAGGTGGCCGGCGTGCTGGTCGAACAGCGTCCGGGCCCTATCCGGGTCGCTCACCCACTGGCTGCCCGCAGTGGGTTGGGGTTGGTTGGGGTGGAGTGGGGCGGAGGTGGGTGGCTCGAGGTTCCCGCTGCCCTCGCCGGCCCCCCGATTTCCTGACCGGCGGGGCCGGCCGCGTCGTCCTGGCCGGCGGGGTGGGCGGGACCGGCGGAGCCGGTTCCCGGCAGTGGTGTCACCGGCGGGCACGGTGCTGCGATGTCCACCGACTTCGGCCAGCAGCGCATCGACACCCTGCTGCGGGCGGTCCGGTTCGGGGGCAGGGCCCGGCACCGGCAACTCCGTCCCTGGATCCTGCGACGGGCCCCGTACTGCCTGGGTAGCAGACGCCGGGCCAGGACCAGACGGGTCGCCGTTTTCCGTTGGATCGGGCGACTGCCCGTCTGAGGCGGAGCCGGCCCACCGGTGTTGACCGCCACCGGCGGTGAAGGCCTGCTGGACCGGCCAGCTCACCCCGGGTTCCTGACCGTTCTCGACGATGTCCGCGGTCCGTACCGCCTCCACCAGATCCGGTCCGAACAACTCCACCGAACCGTCCGAGAACAACACGGACCGCACCGGCTCGTCCGCGTGTGACCGCAGCTCGCCGGGTATCTGGTCTACCTCGTGCGTGGACGACATCAGCCGCCGGGCGCCGAGCCGGGTGCGCAGCCATTCACCGAAGGAGGTGGCCTGTCCCGGTCCCTGCCATGCCGCGTCGCACCAGACCAGCATGATGTCGGGTGTGCCGCCGCCCCGCTGCCGCGCCTGCGCAACAGCGTGTTGCCAGGCGGGCGAGGCGGTGAGCATCCGCAGGAACAGGGCTTGGCGCACCGGATCGTCGGCCAGCCGCTCGGCCAGGTTCCGGTGCCCGGCGATGGTAAACCATCCCTGCACCCACGGCAGCGCCTGTGCCGCCGTCCGGTCCGCCGCCGCCGCGTCCAGATCCGCCACGGCCGGGTCTGCGAAGTACACGCCGCTGAACGTGTCCGCCATGGCGATACCCCTGGCTGCCTCGAACAGCTGGGACAGGACCCCGTCCGACGACGCCGCCTGGATACCGATGTCCGCGGCGAGCCGGCGCAGCTGAGCGTCGGTGGCACGGCCGTGGCCGCCGCTGGCGAGATTGTGGATGCGTTCCGCGGCCGGCCCGTGGGTAGCGGCGAGCCCGAGATCGGCGGACATCGCCGCACCGTGCGCAGGTACCGGCCCGGGCATCGGCAACTGAGATGCCGGATCCTGTACGCCCGGTCCGGGCGGCAACGACTGCGTCCCTGGGAACTGGCTGGGCGGGTCGCCGCTGGACTGCGGCCATGATGTCGGGTCGGGCAGGGCCTGCGGCAGGGACGGATCCATCGGTTGCGGCCCGGGGACGGGTTCCGTGCCCACGGCCGTGGGCAGGCCGAACCACTCCGGATCAAACAGATCAAACAGACCAAGCGGATCGGCTGGGTCCCCCTGGTAGGTGGACATCGCAGCACCGTGCCCGTCGGTGACACCACTGCCGGGAACCGGCTCCGCCGGTTCCGCCCACCCCTCCGGCCAGAACAACGCGGCCGGCCCCGCCGGCCAGGACGATGCGGTGGGGGCGTTCGGGTCGTCCGGCGGCCCGGGCAGCCCAGGCAGACCCATGTCCGCCGACGGGTCAGGTACCGGCCCGGACATCAGCGACGTATCCCCGTCGTACAGCCAGGACAGGTCCTCACTACCCTGCAGGAGGTCCGGTCCGGGGGCAGGGCTCGGCACCGGTGCTTGCCGGGGCGGGCCCGGATCGGTCACCCTGTACCCCGCCACGCCACCGCGTTTTTCCTGGTCCAGCCACAGCAGACGACGGTTGCGCAATGCCACGATCCGGTCACGCACCGTCCGCCGCGCTGCGCGTGTCACATCGGCGAGGGCTGACTCGCTGACGGTGATGAGCCCGCCGCCGTCCATCCTGTTGATCAGGGCCTTCCACAACAGCCGCAACTGCCGCAGCTGCTCCCGCTGCCGCGCTGTGGTGGCGTTGTGGCCGACGTGCTGGTCGAACAGCGTCTGGGCATCATTCCGGTCGAGCACCCACTGTCTGCCCTCAGGAGGGGCCGGCAACGCTTGCCGGGGCGGACCCGGATCGGTCACCTTGTACCGCGCCGCCCTGCGACCGTGACCTCCCCGGTCCAGCCACAGCAGATCACGGTCGCGCAATGCCACGATCCGGTCATGCACCGTCTGCTGCAGTGTGCCTGTCGCCGCGGCGAGGGCTCGCTCGGTGGCGGTGATGTACCCGTCGCCGTCCATACTGTTGATCATGGCGTTCCACAACTCCCGCAGCGGCTGCTCCTCCTGCTGCGTTGTGGCGGTGATGTGGCCGATGTGCTGGTAGAACAGCTTCCAGGCCCCATCCGGGTCGCGCACCCACTGGAGGCCCGCAGTGGGTTGGGGTTGGGGTTGGGGTTGGTCGGGGTGGAGTGGGGCGGGGGTGGGTGGCTCGTCGGCCGGGTGATGGAGGGTGTCGCCGGCGTGGAGAGTGCCGGCGTCGGTGCGGGTCACCGCTGGGGAGGGTGCGGGGTATGGTTCCCAGTCCATGTCCGTCCCCGGGTAGGTGGCCCGGTCGCCGCGGTTCCCGCTGCCCTCGCCGGCCTGATTGCGCTGCTGGCCGGGGTCGGTGGACAACGCAGCACCGTGCCCGCCGGTCACACCACTGCCGGGAACCGGCTCCGCCGGTCCCGCCCACCCCTCCGGCCCGGACAACGCGGCCGGCCCCGCCGGCGGCCAGGACGATGCGGTGGAGGCGTCCGGGTCGTCCGGCGGCCCGGGCAGCCCGGGCGGACCCGTGCCCGCCGGCGGGGCAGGTACCGACCCGGACATCGGCAACTGAGATGCCGGATCCTGTACGCCCAGTCCGGGCGGCAACGACTGCGTCCCTGAGAACTGGCTGGGCTGGTCGCCGCGGGACTGCGGCCATGATGTCGGGCCGGGCAGGGCCTGCGGCAGGGACGGATCCATCGGTTGCGGCCCGGGGACGGGTTCCGTGCCCACGGCCGTGGGCAGGCCGACCCACGCCGCCGAATGGAGCCGATTAAACAGATCGAGGGCTGGGTCCACCTGCGCCCGGTCGCCGAGGTTCCCGATGCCCTCGCCGGCCCTCCGATTGTCGATGAGCGGCTGGCCGAAGTCGGTGGACAACGCCGCACCGTGCGCAGGTACCGACCCGGACATCGGCAACTGAGATGCCGGATCCTGTACGCCCAGTCCGGGCGGCAACGACTGCGTCCCTGAGAACTGGCTGGGCTGGTTGCCGCTGGGCTGCGGCCATGATGTCGGGCCGGGCAGGGCCTGCGGCAGGGACGGATCCATCGGTTGCGGCCCGGGGACGGGTTCCGTGCCCACGGCCGTGGGCAGGCCGACCCACGCCGCCGAATGGAGCCGATTAAACAGATCGAGGGCTGGGTCCACCTGCGCCCGGTCGCCGAGGTTCCCGATGCCCTCGCCGGCCCTCCGATTGTCGATGAGCGGCTGGCCGAAGTCGGTGGACAACGCCGCACCGTGCGCAGGTACCGACCCGGACATCGGCAACTGAGATGCCGGATCCTGTACGCCCGGTCCGGGCGGCAACGACTGCGTCCCTGAGAACTGGCTGGACTGGTCACCGCGACGCCGAGGCCCACCTGCGCGCCGAGCGGGCCGCTGCGGGCGGTCCGGTCTGAGGGCAGGGCCCTGCACCGGTGCTTGCAGACCCGGATCGGTCACCCCGTACTGCGGCGCCGTGCCACCGAGACTTTCCCCGACCCGCCACAGCAGGCGATGGTTGCGCAATGTCACGATCTGGCGATGCACCGTCGACTTCGATGTGCGTGTCGTATCGGCGAGGGCTGGCATGCTGGCGGGGATTATCCCCTCGTCGTCCATTTCGTCGATCAGGGCGTTCCACAACCGCCGCAGCTCCTTCCGCTGCCGCGTTTTGGTGGCGATGCGGCCGGCATGCTGGTCGAACAGCGTCCGGGCATCATCCGGGTCGAGCACCCACTGGCAGCCCTCAGGAGGGGCCGGCAATGCTTGCCGGGGCGGACCCGGATCGGTCACCCCGTACCGCGCCGCCCTGCCATCCTGTGCTTCCTCGATCCGCCGCAGCAGACGACGGTCGCGCAATGCCACGATCCGGTTATGCACCGTCGGCTGCCATGTGCCTGTCGTCTCGGCGAGGCGCAACTCGCTGACGGTGAAGGTCCCCTTGTCGTCCATTTGGTCGATCAGGGCGTTCCACAACTGCCGCAGGTCCTCCTCCCGCTGCCGCGTTCTGGTGGCGATGTGGCCGGCGTGCTGCTCGAACAGCGTCCGAGCCCCATCCGGGTCGCGCACCCACTGGATGCCTGGAGGAAGGGCCGGCAACGATGCTTGCCGGGGCTGACCCGAATCGGTCACCCCGTACCGCGCCGCCACGCCACCGTGACCTCCCCGCACTGCCTGGGTAGCAGACGCCGGGCCAGGACCAGACGGGTCGCCGCTTTCCGTTGGATCGGGCGACTGCCCGTCTGAGGCGGAGCCAGCCCACCGGTGGTGACCGCCACCGGCGGTGAAGGCCTGCTGGACCGGCCAGCTCACCCCGGGTTCCTGACCGTTCTCGACGATGTCCGCGGTCCGTACCGCCTCCACCAGATCCGGTCCGAACAACTCCACCGAAGCATCCGAGAACAACACGGACCGCACCGGCTCGTCCGCGTGTGGCCGCAGCTCGCGGGGTATCTGGTCTACCTCGTGCGTGGACGACATCAGCCGCCGGGCGCGCAGTTGGGTGCGCAGCCATTCGCCGAAGGAGGTGGCCTGTCCCGGTCCCTGCCATGCCGCGTCGCACCAGACCAGCATGATGTCGGGTGTGTCGCCGCCCCGCTGTTGCGCCTGCGCGACGGCGTGTTGCCAGGCGGGCGAGGCGGTGAGCATCCGTAGGAACAGGGCTTGGCGCACCGGATCGTCGGCCAGCCGCTCGGCCAGGTTCCGGTGCCCGGCGATGGTGAACCATCCCTGCACCCGCGGCAGCGCCTGTGCCGCCGTGCGGTCCGCCGCCGCCGTGCCCAGATCCGCCACGGCCGGGTCGGCGAAGTACACGCCGCTGAACGTGTCCGCCATGGCGATACCCCTGGCTGCCTCGAACAGCTGGGGCAGGACCTCGTCCGGCGACGCCGCCTGGATACCGATGTCCGCGGCGAGCCGGCGCAGCTGGGCGTCGGTGGCACGGCCGTGGCCGCCGCTGGCGAGATTGTGGATGCGTTCCGCGGCCGGCCCGTGGGCAGCGGCGAGCCCGAGATCGGCCGGGCCGCTGCTGCCGGCCCGGGTGCTGTCGCTGGGCTGGTCGCCGCTGGGCTGCGACCACGGGTCGGGCGGGGCCTGTGGCCGGGGCGGATCCGTCGGTTGCGGCCCGGGGACGGGTTCCGTGTCCACGGCTGTGGGCGGGCCGACCCACGCCGGATGGAGCAGATTGAGGAGATCGGCTGGGTCCATCTGCCAGGTGGGCCAGGCGCCGGGGTTCCCGCCGCCGCCGGGCTGATTGTCGATATGCGGCCGGCCGAAGTCGGTGGACATCCCAGCACCGTGGGCGGTCACATCAATGCCGGGATTCGGCCACCCCGGTCCCGCCCACCCCGCCGGCCAGGACGACGCGGTGGGGGCGTCCAGCGGCCCGGGCAGCCCAGACAGACCCGTGCCCGCCGGCGAGGCAGGTACCGGCCCGGACATCGACAACGTATCCCCGTCGTTCAGCCAGGACAGGTCCGCACTACCCTGCGGACGGTCCGGTCCGGGGGCAGGGCCCAGCACCGGTGCTCGCCAAGGCGGACCCGGATCGATCACCCTGTACCGCGCCGCCTCGCGACCGCGTGCTTCCCGGACCATCTGCAGCAGACCACGCTTGCGCAATGCCACGATCCGGTTATGCACCGTCGACAGCACTTCTGTGCCTGTCGCCTTGGCGAGGGCTGGCTCGCTGGCGGTGATGAGCCCGTCGTCGTCGTCCATACGGTCGATCAGGGCGTTCCACAACCGCCGCAACTGCCGCAGATGCTCCTGCTGCTGCGTTGTGGTGGCGATGTGGCCGGCGTGCTGGTCGAACAGCGTCCGGGCATCATCCGGGTCGCGCACCCACTGGCTGCCCTCAGGAAGGGCCGGAAACGATGCTTGCCGGGGCGGACCCGGATCGGTCACCTTGTACCGTGCCGCCCTGCGACCGCGACCTTTCCGGTCCAGCAGCAGCAGATCATGGTCGCGCAATGCCACGATCCGGTTATGCACCATCTGCTGCAGTATGCCTGTCGCCGCGGCGAGGGTTAACTCGCCGACGGTGATGAACCCGTCGCCGTCCATACGGCCGATCAGGACGTTCCACAACCGCCGCAACTCATCCCGCTGCTGCGTTGTGGTGGCGATGTCGCCGACGTGCTGCTCGAACAGCGTCCAGGCATCATCCGGGTCGCGCACCCACCGGCGGCCCGCAGTGGGTTGGGGTTGGGGTTGGTCGGGGTGGAGTGGGGCGGGGGTGGTGGGTGGCTCGTAGGCCACCGGGTGATGGAGGGTGTCGCCGGGGTGGAGAGTGCCGGCGTCGGTGCGGGTCACCGCTGGGGAGGGTGCGGGGGATGGCTGCCAGTGCATGTCCGTCCCCTGGTAGGTGGCCCAGGCACCGAGGTTCCCGCTGCCGGCGCCGGCCTGGCCGGGGGTGGACATCGCAGCACCGTGCCCGTCGGTCACACCAATGTCGGGAACCGGCCCCGCCCACCCCGCCGGCCAGGACGACGCGGCCGGCCACGCCGGCCAGGACGATGCCGTGGGGGCGCCCGGGTCGCCCAGCGGCCCGGGCAGCCCAGGCAGACCCGCGACCGCCGGCGGGGCAGGTACCGACCCGGACATCGGCGACGTATCCCCGCGGTTCAGCCAGGACAGGTCCGCACCCTGCTGCGGGCGGACCGGTCTGAGGGCAGGGCCCAGCACCGGTGCTTGCCGGGGCGGACCCGGATCGATCACCCTGTACCGCGCCGCCACGCGACCGTGACGTTCCCGGACCAGCTGCAGCAGACGACGGTCGCGCAATTCCCCGATCCGGTTATGCACCGTCTGCTGCAGTGTGCCTGTCGCCGCGGCGAGGGCTCGCTCGGTGGCGGTGATGAACCCGTCGCCGTACATACTGCCGATCAGGGCGTTCCACAACTCCCGCAGCTCCTTCCGCTGCCACGCTGTGGTGGCGATGTGGCCGACGTGCTGCTCGAACAGCGTCCGGGCATCATCCGGGTCGCGCACCCACTGGCTGCCCGCAGGAAGGGCCGGCAACGATGCTTGCCGGGGCGGATCCGGATCGGTCACCCTGTACCGCGCTGCCGCGCCACCGTGTGCTTCCCGGACCAGCTGCAGCAGACCACGGTCGCGCAATGCCACGATCCGGTCATGCACCGTCTGCTGCAGTGTGCCTGTCGCCGCGGCGAGGGCTGACTCGCTGACGGTGATGAACCCGTCGCCGTCCATACTGCCGATCAGGGCGTTCCACAACTCCCGCAGCGGCTGCTCCTGCTGCTGCGTTGTGGTGGCGATGTGGCCGACGTGCTGCTCGAACAGCGTCCGGGCCCCATTCCGGTTGCGCACCCACTGGCTGCCCGCAGGAAGGGCCGGCAATGCTTGCCGGGGCGGACCCGGATCGGTCACCCTGTACCGCGCCGCCCTGCGACCGTGTGCTTCCCGGTCCAGCTGCAGCAGACCATGGTCGCGCAATGCCTCGATCTGGTTATGCACCGTCGACTGCGATGTGCCTGCCGCACGGGCGAGGACTCGCTCGCTGACGGTGATGAACCCGTCGCCGTACATACTGCCGATCAGGGCGTTCCACAACTCCCGCAGCGGCTGCTCCTCCAGCCGCGTTGTGGTGGCGATGTGGCCGGCGTGCTGCTCGAACAGCGTCCGGGCATCATTCTGGTTGCGCACCCACTGGCGGCCCGCAGTGGGTTGGGGTTGGGGTTGGTCGGGGCCGTTTTCCGTTGGATCGGGTGACTGCCCGTCTGAGGCGGAGCCGGCCCACCGGTGTTGACCGCCAGCGGCGGTGAAGTACTGCTGGTCCGGCCAGCGCACGCCGGGTTCCTGACCGTTCTCGACGATGTCCGCGGTCCGTACCGCCTCCACCAGATCCGGTCCGAACAACTCCACCGAAGCGTCCGAGAACAACACGGACCGCACCGGCTCGTCCACGTGTGGCCGCAGCTCGCCGGGTATCTGGTCTACCTCGTGCGTGGACGACATCAGCCGCCGGGCGCGCAGCTGGGTGCGCAGCCATTCACCGAAGGAGGTGGCCTGTCCCGGTCCCTGCCATGCCGCGTCGCACCAGACCAGCATGATGTCGGGTGTGTCGCTGCCTCGCTGTTGCGCCTGCGCAACAGCGTGTTGCCAGGCGGGCGAGGCGGTGAGCGTCCGTAGGAACAGGGCTTGGCGCACCGGATCGTCGGCGAGCCGTTCGGCCAGGTTCCGGTGCCCGGCGATGGTGAACCATCCCTGCACCCATGGCAGCGCCTGTGCCGCCGTGCGGTCCGCCGCCGCCGCGTCCAGATCCGCCACGGCCGGGTCGGCGAAGTACACGCCGCTGAACGTGTCCGCCATGGCGATACCCCTGGCTGCCTCGAACAGTTGGGGCAGGACCTCGTCCGGCGACGCCGCCTGGATACCGATGTCCGCGGCGAGCCGGCGCAGCTGGGCGTCGGTGGCACGGCCGTGGCCGCCGCTGGCGAGATCGTGGATGCGTTCCGCGGCCGGCCCGTGGGCAGCGGCGAGCCCGAGATCGGCCGGGCCGCTGCTGCCGGCCGGGCCGGACGCAGCGCCCGGCCGGGATGCCGTACCTGAGTCCACCGCGGACCCGATCGCCGCGGCGGCCGGCCCCGTTGCCGCGACGGCCGGCTCGCCGAGACTGCCAGAGTCGGCACTGATCGGTTCGTCCAGCGAGGAGAGGGCACTGGACGTGACGGTGTCGGTGGAGCTGCTGTCGCGGCTGAACACGTCGTCGCTGGAGACGGACATGGCACTGTCCGACATCCTGTCGCTGGTGTGGTCCTGGTGCGGCGTGCCGTCGGTGTGGGAGGCAGCGCCACCCGGCACCGTACTGCGGGCGCCGGCCGTATCCGGCGTGCCGGACGTGTCCGGCGTGCTGGCCGTACCCGAAGTGCCCGGCGTGCTGGGCGTGCTGGGGGTGGCGGGCGCGGCGCTGCCGGCGGCCTGCGCGAGTACCTGGTGGTATTTCTTGACCCAGTCTTCTTGGAAGGATCTGGCGATGGTGTCGTGGTTGGCCGGGTCGACGCCGTAGTACCGGTGGGCCAGGGCGGGGAACTGTTTTTCTGCCAGCCTGTTCGCGGCTGCGGTGTGCTGCTCGGGAGTCACCGGCACCGGCGGCGTGTCGGTACGCCGGTGTGCCGGGGTGTCCGCCGGGGACGCGATGGTGTGCGGTGCGGTGGTGTCGGGGATGGTCGCGGCCGAGAAACGGGCGGGCAGGTCGGTGACCGTCTGCCGGACCGCGTTCGCCACGGCGTTGACCTGCGCGGCGCCGGGACTGGCCACCACAGCGGGCAGTGCGGAGGTATCGAGGATCGCGTCGAGGATTCGGTCCATCCGGTTCCGCACGGCGCTCTTGACCGCCTCGATCGCGGCGGCGGACGGCACCGCCGCCCCGGCGCCTGCCGGCACGCCGGCGCCCCCCGGCGTGCCAGCGCCTGTCGGCGTGCCGGGGCCTGTCGGCGTGCCGGGGCCTGTCGGCGTGTTGGCGGCCGTCGGTAGGCCGGCGGCGAGGTACTGGTCGATGTGGTGTTCGGCGGCCAGGTGCGCGATCGCGCGCAGCGCCTCCAGGTCGAAGGCCGCCGGCAGCGCGGCGACAACCTGTTCCGGCCGCACCTCTGGGATCTGCTCACCCGCGGACGCCAACGCCTCGGCCATCCGGGCCACCGCCCGCTCCCGGACACCCGTCAGATATCCCTCGGTGAGCGCGGTACCCGGCAGACCGACCGCGGACAGGAAAGCCGGGACAGCGGGATCACCCTGCCGGGCGTCGACCCACCCGGCGAAAACCCGCTCGATAGGCACGGCAAGCGCGGCCATTCTCTTGCCCGCCCGAGCCACCCCGGCCAGCAGCCCACCGTAGCGGTCCACCAGATCCTGCTGGAACCGATGCCACTGCTCGACCACCGGCGCACCGGCTGCCGCGACCCACTGCGGCGCCGGCGCGGCCGGCATCGACAGCGACGACCACGACGGCACCCACGCCGGCATGGGCAGGTTCAGCTTCGGCGTGGGCCGGTCCACTGCCGGCAGCGGCGGCGGGGTGGGCGGCGGCGTGGGCGGCGCGGCCTGCCCGCCGGCAGCCACAGCCGTCGGATCATCGACCCCGGTCTGGTAGCCCGTGGACGGGTCCCCACCAACCGGTGTCGACGCCACCGGCATGACCGGCCTTCCGTCCGGCGTGAAATCGATACGAGGCACCTGCACCCGGGGCTGCATCACGGCGCGACTCAAGAGGAACCCGAGCACGCTCGCGGCCGACCCCCCCGCCCCCGACAGCGCCCCGGAGAGAAGGTCCGCACCGAGATTGTCGAAGTCGTAGTACCCCTCGATCATCAGGCTGGAAAGCCCACCGAAGAGCCCCTCCATACCGGTCTCCAGCACGGGCCGCGTCAGCAGATCGGTCAACAGAATCTTGGTGGCGTCCGACACGCCCAGCTTGCTGACAGCGCCGGCGACAGCGCCAGCGACCTTACCCAACGCCGGCCCCGCCACCGTGCTGAGGAACGCCACCGCCCCCGCGTACGCCGCCTGCTTACCGACCGCCGACCAGTTCACCCCGGACTGCAGACCATCGGTCATCATCGACACCTCGGCCAGCAGCGCAGAACCCGGCATGAACAACATCTGCACAGCCGTGCTGCTCGCCGCCGAGCGGACCAACGCCGAACGCAGGATCGCCTGGATGATGGACCGTGTCTGGGCGACGTGTGCCGCCGCCCCCACCGGATTCCAGAACCACATCGCGAGGGCGACGGCGAACTCGGCCTGCATGAAACTGAACATGGCGACCGCCAGACGCTTGCCCTTCTCCGTCTCGAGGAAGAACTCCTTCTCCGCCTCGATCACGGCGAGCAGCAGGTCGGCCGTCTCGGCCATCTTCTTCACGAACGGAACGGTCTGGGCCACGAACCGGTCGAAGACCTCGCCCTCCCCCGCCTCCCCGACCGCCCTGATCGTCTGCTCCAGCAACGGACCAAGCACCGTACGCACCCGATGCTCCAGCACCTCGGCCGTGCCGATGTCCTGCCACAACAGCGGCAGCTTCGTCCGGGACAACTTCATCCCGGTGAACCCTTCCAAAACCCGCATCGAGCTCTCGGAGAGCTCAACGGTCGGAACGGCGGCGGCCAACGCGCGCTCCTTCCCTGCCCCGAATCAGCCGCGCTGACCGCCGCTCATCCGGAACCAAATGAGTGCCGGGCCACCCGGCGGTGGCACATCGAGCCCACGAACGCCTGGCACAACGCCTTCAACCGGCTACAACACCGCTACGAACGCAAAGAAGACGCGGCCAACCCTCACGCCGACCTCGCCGACGCCATCGTCACCATCCGCAGCCTCATCCGTCAGGCATGGATCTCGTACCGGTGGGACACCCGCCCCACCCACCGACAATGAAGGCCACCCATCTACGCGACCTCCCAGCCAGTTGACCGAAGATTCCGAGCACGATGTTCCCCCCAGCAACTCCACCCGCTGCGCCAGGGCACCCTCACTCAAGGGCGTCATTTCACTCATGACGCCGCCCGCATCTCGGCCCGCAGTCCCTCGTCGCCCAACACGCTCATCCCCTCACCCCCCTGCTATCTCACGGCCAGGCCGTAGCAGCGGGTTCACCTCGGCCAACAACGTTCAACGGCCCCGGTACCCGCGGCGTTCGTCCCCCACCGACACAGGGCCCGGGAACGGCTGGGACACGTAGCAACAGGGCGGGAAGGGACGGCGCGGGGCACGGGGCGCTCAGAAGGTGGGCAGGCGGGCCAGCCACCGGCGGACCTCGGCGCGGCTGTCGCAGCCGGACCAGCGGCAGTTCCGGCGCGTGGGCGGCGCGCGCGGCAAACACCCGGGGACGGGACACCCGGGGACGGGACACCCGGGGACGGGACACCCGGGGATAGCGCCGGGCATAGCCGAGGAAGTCGAGGTCGAGGCGCTCGCGGCGCCAGCCATGGCGGGCTCTGGCGCCCACGCCAGCTCGTTCCTGAGCATCCCCGACGCGGTCAAACCGCCGGCCGGGTCCCAGCCGACCGGTGCCTACCTGGTCGTTAGCGGAACGCAGACCTACACGTGTGACCGGCTGGGTCAGCCCGACGGCGACCGCGTGGTCCAGGCCGGTCTTCGTCCAGCGGGTACAGCTCGAACCGGAACCTGATCATTGAGGCAGTATCCCGTAACGTCCGACGGTCGATCGAGAGCCCGGATCTGCCGCAGGCAGTGCGGCAGATCCGGCGCGTCTGTCCCTACCGGTATCCGCCGTGAAGACCGTGATGCCTCACGACCACATGGGGCATCGGGGCGGGATGCCCGGCAGAAGGTCTTCTGCGGACGGAGCGATCACCGGACCCGACGTCAGTCCAGTACGAAGCGGGGTTCGCCGGCCTCCTGCAGGTCGAGGCGCGGGGTGATCGGCGTGGCGGCGTCGCGCACCGCCGCCGCCCGGGCCACCCCGGCCAGGTCGCCGGCGGCGGCCACCTGGGCCAGCGTGACCAGGGTCGGCGGCAGCATGGTCAGCTCGCCGGCCGCCGACCGGGCCAGGGCGTCCGCCGGGCGGATCCACACCGTGTGGTCGGCCTCCCCGGAGACGTCCCGGGTCCGCTGCCCCTCCGGCAGCAGGGCCACGAAGAAGTACGTGTCGAAGCGGCGCGGCTCGAACTCCGGCGTGATCCACCGGCTCCACGGCAGCAGCAGGTCCGACCGGACGGTGAGCCCCCGCTCGGCGAGCAGGTCGGCGAAGCCCCGGCGACGCGCCTCCAGGTCCTGCCGGGCGGCCTCCCAGTCGTCGCCGCTGACGTCGCCCACGACCGTGTGCGCGTCCGGGCCGGCGAGCAGCACCCCGGCCTCCTCGAAGACCTCCCGGGCGGCGGCGCAGACGACCGCCTGGGCGGCGTCCGGGGCCACGCCGAGGCGGTCCGCCCAGGATGCCGGCCCGGGACCGGCCCAGTCGACGTGGGCCTGGGAGTCCGAGGCGTCCACCCCGCCGCCCGGGAACGCGTACACTCCGCCGAAGGCCATCGCGGCGACGCGGCGGATGACGTACACCTCGAAGTCGGCGCCGGCCGGGCGCAGCAGCAGCACCGTCGCCGCGACCCGCGGCGGCGCCGGCGTGCCGCCCCCGGCCAGGAACCGCCGGGCATGCTCGACAATGGCGGGCGGGGCCGCGAATCCCTGGCTGTCGATCGTCATGGGCCGAGCCTAGTTGCCGAGGGGTGGATCGCCCGGCCGGCGAGCGACCGCTCTAACGTGAGCGCATGACACGTTGGGGCATCCTGGCCACCGGCCAGATCGCCGGCCGCTTCGCCGAGGACCTCCGGCTGGTGCCGGGGGCGGAGTTGGTCGCGGTCGGCTCGCGGACGCCGGAGACCGCGCGGCGGTTCGCCGAGCGGCACGGGGCGCGGCGGGCGTACGGCTCCTGGGCGGAGCTGGCCGCCGACGACGAGGTGGACGCGATCTACGTGGCCACCCCGCACGCGGCGCACCACGAGGCGGCCATGACCTGCCTGGCCGCCGGCCGGGCGGTGCTGGTCGAGAAGCCGTTCACCCTCGACCTGGCGACCAGCACCGAACTGGTCGAGGCGGCCCGCGCCCGCGACGTCTTCCTCATGGAGGCAATGTGGATGCGGACCAACCCGCTCGTCCTGCGGCTTGTGCAGCTGGTCGCGGACGGGGCGATCGGGCAGGTCACGAGCGTACAGGCCGACTTCGGAGTGGCCGGGCCGTTCCCGCCCGAGCACCGAATGCGGGCCCGGGCCCTCGGCGGCGGCGCCCTGCTCGACCTGGGCGTCTACCCGGTCAGCCTGGCCCACCTGCTGCTCGGCGTGCCCCGGCACGTCCGCTCGTGGGCGCGGCTCGGCCCGGAGGGAGTGGACGAGAACACCGGCATCGTCCTCGGGTACGACTCCGGTGCGGTGGCCACGCTGAGCTGCGGCATGGTCGGGGCGACCCCGCTGGTCGCCGCGATCACCGGCACAGCCGGCCGGATCGAGATTCCGGCGCCGTTCTTCCGGCCGCCCTCGGCGACCCTGCACCGGGCCGGCGTCGACCCGGAGACGATCCCCGCCGACCTGACCGGCGGCGGCTACCAGTACGAGGCGGCCGAGGTGCAGCGCTGCCTCGCCGAGGGCCTGCGCGAGAGTCCGCTGGTGCCGCACTCCGCCAGCCTCGAGGTGATGGCCCTGCTCGACACCGTCCGGGGCCAGATCGGCGTGCGCTACCCGTGAGCGGATGGGTGGTGCTGGGCGGACGAGGCGGCAGAGCCTGATCTGCCGCCTGTGGAGCTGCCCGCGCGAATGGGGCGCGGAAGATCGCCCAGGCGGGACGCGGAGGATCACGCGGCGGGGCACGGGAGATCGCCCATGCGGGGCGCGGAAGATCACGCGGCCGGGCGCGGAAGATCGCCCATGCGGGGCGCGGAAGATCACGCGGCCGGGCGCGGAGGATCGCCCGGCCGCGGGCGGGGTGGCGGATCACGCGGGCGCACGGGCGGGGCAGCTCCACAGCGGCGCCGATCGGCCGTGGCCCCTCCCCGACCCGGAGGCGGTGGCCCTCCCCGACCCGAAGGCCCGGAGCGGCCCGAAGGCCCGGAGCGGCCCGGACCCGGCCCGCAGGGCGGCCGCCGCGTGGCGAGGGGCCCCCGGCGCGGCGTGCCGGGGGCCCCTCGGCGGGCGTCAGCCGAAGAGCGGCCGGACCACCAGGTACGTGAGGCAGGCGATCAGCGCCGACGCTGGGAACGTGATGATCCAGGCGACCACGATGTTGCCGGCGACGTTCCAGCGGACCGCGGAGAGCCGCTTGGTCGCGCCCACACCCATGATCGCCGAGGTGATCGTGTGGGTGGTGGAGATCGGCGCCTTGAGCACCAGGGCGTTGAAGTAGAGCACCGCGCTGGCGACCGTCTCGGCGGCGAAGCCCTCCGGCGGGCCGAGGTCGATGATCTTGCGGCCCAGGGTGCGGATGATCCGCCAGCCGCCCGCGTACGTGCCCGCCGCGAGCATGGCGGCCGAGGTCCAGAACACCCAGCCGGGGATATGCGTCTTGTCGTCCTGGAAGCCGCCGGTGTAGAGGGCGAGGACCACGATGCCCATCGTCTTCGCGGCGTCCTGCATGCCGTGGCCGACGGACATGGCCGCCGCCGACGCGGTCTGCGCCCAGCGGAAGCCCCGGTTGAGCCTGCCCGGCTGTCCCTTTCGGAACAGCCACAGGATCGCCAGCATCACCAGGTAGCCCAGGAGCAGGCCGACGAGCGGCGAGAGCACCATCGGGATGAGGATCTTCTCGCCGATGTTGGCCCACTGCACCACGCCGCCGGCCGCCAGCAGGGTGGCCCCGACCAGGCCGCCGAAGAGGGCGTGCGAGGAGGACGAGGGCAGGCCGAAGTACCAGGTGATCAGGTTCCAGGCGATCGCTCCCAGCACCCCGGCGAAGACCACCCCCAGGCTCGCCACCCCCGTCGGCAGGGTGACCAGGCCGTCGCCGACGGTCTTGGCGACGCCGGCGCCGAAGTGCGCGCCGACGAAGTTGCCCACCGCGGCCAGGGCGAGCGCGATGCGGGGTGTCAGGGCGCGTGTCGAGACGCTGGTGGCGATGGCGTTGGCGGCGTCGTGGAAGCCGTTGGTGTAGTCGAACGCCAGGGCCACCACGATCACCGCCAGCACGGCGATGAGTTCGGGTGTCAGAGTCACAGGATCAGGACTCCTTGACCGCGATCGTCTCGACGGTGTTGGCCACGTGCTCGAAGGCGTCGCAGGCCGCCTCCAGCTCGTCGGCGACCTCCTTCATCTTGAGCACGGTCAGGGCGTCGTACTCGCCGGAGAAGAGGCGGACCAGCAGCATCCGGTACGCCTGATCGCCGTCGTTCTCCAGCCGGTTGCACTCGATCCAGTAGTCCTCGAGGTCCTTCATCGACTTCAGGCGCGGCATCGCCTCGGCGGTCAGCTTGGCCTGCTGGTCCAGCACGTTGACCAGCTCGTGCAGCTCGCGCGGGAGCGCCGGCAGCTTGGTCAGGCCGTACAGGTAGAGCAGGTTGCCCACGGCCTCCAGGTGGTCCATCACGTCGTCGAGCAGCGAGCCCAGACGGTAGATGTCCTCCCGGTCGAACGGGGTGATGAAGGTGGAGTTGATCTTCTTGTACAGCTCGTGGGTGATCTGGTCGCTGTCGTGCTCGACCTCGGTGAGCCGCTCGCTCACCGACTGCACGTCGACGCCCGGCAGGGCCAGCTCGTTCAGCAGCTCGGTGCCCTTCACCAGGTTCTGCGCCGCCCTGGTGAAGAGCTCGTAGAAGGCGCCCTCGGTGGGGCGGAAGGAAAACTTCACAGCCTGGACCTCGTCGTGTCGGTGGAAGGTGGCGGACGCCCCCGGGGGTGTGTGCAGTGGGAATGCTAGGAGGCGGCAGAACCGCTAAATCGCCGGCCCACCCCTGGTCAGCCGCCATTTACCGGTCGTTCACCTGCCGTTCACCTTGATCCGGTCGATCGTCCCGCAACCGCCTGCGTTCCGCCGCCACGTCGAAGTCGGCGGGCGGATACCCCAGATCCAGGTCGCCGAACGTCTCCCGCAACAGGTGCGCGACCCCCCGGCCGCCGGATTGTGATACCCGCAACAGCTCCCGCATCGGCCCGCCCGCCGGCGGGACGATCTCCGGCTCCTCGACTGCGCGCATTGCCCGATCTTCACCCATTGGGCCGGTGTCCGCCTCTCGAGCGGCTGTCAAGATCCGGGGCAGCATGGGCTTCCGGAAAGATGTCACGTTCGGGGGGCGGCGCGCGTCCTTACGGGGACGGGAGGGGTGTGGCGTGGATCTGGTGGCGGAGTTCGAGGCGCAGCGGGGGCGGCTGACCGCCCTGGCGTACCGGATGCTGGGCAGCCGGAGCGAGGCCGAGGACGCGGTGCAGGAGACCTGGCTGCGGTGCGCGGGCGCGCTCGCCGACCCGGCGGCCCGGGCCAGGGTCGACAACCTCGGCGCCTGGCTGACCACGACGTGCGGCCGGATCTGCCTGGACGTGCTCCGCTCGGCCCGGGTGCGCCGGGAGACGTACCCGGGTCAGTGGCTGCCCGAGCCGGTGGTCGGCCCGTACGCGTCCGGGCCGGCCGCCGACGGGTTCGCCCCCGACCCGGCCGAGCGGGCGGTACGCGCCGAGCAGGTCGGCACCGCCCTGCTGGTGGTGCTGGAGCGGCTCAGCCCCGAGCAGCGGGTCGCGCTGGTGCTGCACGACGTCTTCGCGGTGCCGTTCGACGAGATCGCCGAGGTGCTGGGCACGACGACGGTGGCTGCCCGGCAGCTCGCCTCCCGGGCCCGCCGGGCGGTCGACGCCTCCGACGCGCCCCGGCACACCGCCGACCTGGCCGAGCAGCGGCGGGTGGTGGACGCCTTCGTCGCGGCGACCCGCTCCGGGGAGCTGGCCGAGCTGGTCCGGGTGCTGGCCCCGGACGTGGTGCTGATCGGCGACAGCGGCGGGCACTTCCCGGCCGCCCGCCGTCCGGTCACCGGCGCCGACAAGGTCGGCCAGCTCCTCCTCGGCCTGTTCGCCCAGGCGGACCGCTACGGCCAGCTGCGCGCCCGGCCGGTCCTGGTGGACGGGTCGGTCGGGTTGCAGCTGGAGATGGTCTACACCGACGGCCGGCCGCTGCGCCAGGTCGTCGCGTTCACCGTGCACGAGGGGCGGATCACCGGCATCTTCAACCAGCTCAACCCGGACAAGATGGCCAACGTGCCAGTCCTGGGCGAGGACGACACCTGGCCGCCGCGCTGGTGACGCCCGCGCCGGCCGGGACGGGGCGTCGGCGGGCGGGCTCAGACCACCAGGGCCAGCCACTTCCGGTACGACGTGGCGAACGGCTCGCTGCCGTCGCCCAGCGCGACGAACAGCACCCGGGCCGCGGCCTCCGCCTCGGCCACCAGGTCGTCGGGGTAGCCGAACCGCTGCCGGTGCTCGGCGAACTCGTCCTCGTCGCGCAGCTCGACGTTGCCGGTCGCCCGGCGGCGCACCACGTCCAGGTCGAGGTCGATCAGGTGGACCGTGTCGTCGCCCTCCCAGCGGGCGGGGGTGGTGATGTCGCAGTAGACCTCGCTGGTGCGCGGCGGCGGGTTGAACATCCCGGTCCACCAGGCGTGGCGCGGGACCAGCAGCACGAACGGGATCTGCTCGACCGAGGGCCGGCCGTGGTAGACCGACTCGGTGCCGGCCGGCACGCCGAGCCAGACGCCGAGGTCGTCCTCGGCCAGGCGACGGGCCCGGTAGTCGCGGTGGGCGCTGCCGTCGTACTTGCGGTAGATCACACGGACCACGTCGCTCGGCATGAGTCCCCACCCTAGTCGATACCGCCCACTCGTCGCGCGGGGGAAATTACGCGGCGCGGCCGTACGGTGACACCGCCACGCCGGGCGCGGCTCCCCCGGTGTCGGCGGCGGCGGGTACCGTCGCACGGTGACTCCGCCGCGCACCGCCACCGGTTCCGCCGTCTCCCGCAGCTCCACCCGGCGGCGCGGCAGCCGGCCCGGCGGCGCGGAGCTGCTCGCCGCCGCGGTCGGCGCGGTCCCCGGCGGGGCGGCCCGCCCCGGCCAGCAGCAGATGACCGCCGCCATCGAGGAGTGCGTCGCCTCGGGCGAGCACCTGCTGGTGCAGGCGGGCACGGGCACGGGCAAGTCGCTGGCGTACCTGGCCCCGGCGCTGACCGTCGACGGGCCGGTGGTGGTCTCCACCGCGACCCTGGCGTTGCAGTCCCAGCTCGTCGAGCACGACCTGCCCCGGCTGGCCGACGCGGTGCAGCCGCTGCTCAACCGCCGGCCCACATTCGCGGTGCTCAAGGGCCGGCACCACTATCTCTGCCTGGCCCGGCTGGACGGCTCCACCGAGGACGAGCCGCAGGACAGCCTCTTCGACGCGCCGGGCTCCGGCGGCGGGAAGTGGCTCGGCGAGGCGGGCCGGCTCGGCAAGCAGATCCAGCGGCTGCGCGACTGGGCGATGGAGACCGAGACGGGCGACCGGGACGAGCTGGACCCGGGCGTCGACGACCAGGTGTGGCGCGCCGTGTCCATGCCGGCCCGGGAGTGCGTCGGGGCGGCCCGCTGCCCGTTCGGCGCGGAGTGCTTCGCCGAGGCGTCCCGGGCCCGGGCGCGGGAGGCGGACATCGTGGTCACCAACCACAGCCTGCTCGCCGTCGACATGCTCGCCGGCCGGCACATCGTGCCGCCGCACAAGCTGCTGATCGTGGACGAGGCGCACGAGCTGGCCGACCGAGTCTCCTCCGCCGCCCAGGCCGAGCTGGTGCCGGAGCTGATCGACCGGTCCGCCCGCCGGGCCCGGCCGCTGCTGCGCCCGGAGGTCGCCGAACGGCTCACCGAGGCCGGCGACGCCCTCGCCGTCGGCCTGGCCGAGGCGCCCGCCGGCCGGCTCACCGCCGGGCTGCCGGGGCCGCTGCGCGAGGCGTGCACGCTGCTCGACGGGGCCACCCGGGCCGCCCTGGACGCCATCGGCGAGGTCAAGGCCGACGACCCGGACCCGGTCCGCAAGCAGCAGGCCAAGGCGGTGCTGGACGAGCTGTCGACCACCGCCCAGCGGCTGCTGGAGGAGGCCGACCACGACGTGGCCTGGGTGGAGAAGCCGGACAATGGCAGCCGACGGGCGCTCGTGGTCGCCCCGCTCTCGGTCGCCGGCACCCTCTCCGCCCACCTGTACGACGAGCGTACCGTCGTCGCCACCTCGGCGACGCTGACGCTCGGCGGCCGGTTCGACACGGTGGCCCGCGCGCTGGGGCTGGAGGCGCCGCCGGCCACCCCGCCGTCCCCGGCCGCCGCCGCGTTGGCCGCCGCCACCGCGTCCGCCGGGTCGACCGGCTCGCAGGCCGGCCGGGCCGCCGCGTCGGGCGGTGGGGCCGGCGACCGGGCCGCGGCCGACGCCGCCCCGGCCACCGAGGGGCCGGGCTGGCGGTCCCTCGACGTCGGGTCGCCGTTCGACTACGCCCGGCAGGGCATCCTGTACGTCGCCGCGCACCTGCCCCGTCCGAGCGTCTCCGGCCTGCCCGAGGCGGCCGGTGAGGAGCTGCTCGCGCTGGTCGGCGCGCTCGGTGGGCGTACCCTCGGGCTCTTCTCCTCGCGCCGGGCCGCGCAGCAGGCGGCGGAGCTGCTGCGGGCGCGGACGGAACTGCCGGTGCTGCTCCAGGGCGAGGAGTCCCTGCCGATCCTGGTCCGCAGGTTCCGCGAGGAGCGGTCGAGCTGCCTGTTCGGGGTGATGTCGCTCTGGCAGGGGGTCGACGTGCCGGGCGACTCCTGCCAGCTCGTGGTGATCGACCGGCTGCCGTTCCCGCGCCCGGACGAGCCGCTCGCCGCGGCCCGGGCCGCCGCCGTGGACGCGAGCGGCGGCTCCGGCTTCGCCTCGGTCAGCGTGCCGATCGCCGCCGTGCGGCTGGCGCAGGGGGTGGGCCGGCTGATCCGGGCCACCGGGGACCGGGGCGTGGTGGCGGTGCTCGACTCCCGGCTGGAGACCGCCCGCGGCTACGGGCCGTTCCTGCGCCGCTCGCTGCCCCCGTTCTGGTACACGACCCGGCCGGAGGTCGCCCGGGGCGCCCTGGAGCGGCTCGCCAAGTCGTGACCCGAGCCGCCCGGTCCGGGCCCGGGGCGTCCCGCGCCGGCGGCCGGTCAGGGGGCCTTGGCGGCGACCACCACGGCGTCCGGCGGGGTGTCCGGCACGGTGCGCGCGGCGAGCCGGCGGACGGCGGTGTTGAGCACCGCGATCAGCGGCACCGAGACCAGCGCCCCGGTGATGCCGGCGAGCACGACGCCGCCGGCGATGCCGATGATCACGGCGAGCGGGTGGATGGCCACCGCCCGGCCCATGATCAACGGCTGGAGCACGTGCCCCTCGACCTGCTGCACGCCGATCACCACGCCCAGGATGATCAGCGCCGTGACCGGGCCGCTGTCGACCAGCGCGACGAGCACCGCCACGCCGCCGGAGAGCGCCGCACCGACGATCGGGATGAACGCCCCGAGAAAGACCAGCGCCGCCAGCGGGAACGCGAACGGGATGTCGAAGACCACCAGGAAGATGCCGATGCCGACGGCGTCGATGAAGGCGACCAGCACGGTGGCCCGCACGTAGGCGACCAGGGTCTCCCAGGACGCCCGGCCGGCGTCGTCGACCTTCCACCGGGCGGCCACCGGCAGCAGCCGGACCAGGAAGCGCCAGATGCTGTTGCCGTCGCGCAGGAAGAAGAACGTGGCGAACAGCACCAGCACCATGCCGGTCAGCACCTCGGCGAGGGTGGCGGCGGTGGAGATCGCCCCGCTGGTCAGGTTGTTGGTGTTCTCGTTGATCCAGTTCTGGGCCTCGTCGATGTACCGGTTGAGCTGGCTGTCGGAGAGGTGCAGCGGGCCGGTCTTGAGCCAGTCCTGGATCTGCCGCACACCCTGGGACGCGTTCCTGCTCAGCTCCGGCACGCCCTTGATGAACTCGTTGACCACCAGGGTCAGCGTGCCGACGACCGCGGCCAGGCCCCCCACCAGCACCACCCCGGTCGCCAGGGACCGGGGCAGGCGCGCCCGGAGCAGCCAGCCGACGGCCGGCGCCAGCAGCGCGGAGAGCAGCAGCGCGATCGCCAGCGGGATGATCACGACCCGGATGGTGCCGACGATCCTCAACAGCGCCCACGCCACGGCCCCGATGACGATGAGCCGCCACGACCAGGCGGCGGCGATCCGCAGGGCGTGCGGCACGTCCGCGTCGTCGCGGCTGGAGGTGGAGGCGTGCACGGCGGCGGGGGGCTCGGCGCCGACCACCGCCGCCGACGGCGGGGCGGCCGGGCCCGGCGAGGCCGGCGAGGCGACCCCGCCCTCCTCCGGTGCGCCCGCGTCGGCGGTGTCCGGGCGATCGCGTCGCACCGACTCCCGTCCCGACTCGAACGCGCGGCGGAGCCGTCCACGCACCCGCTCGAAGCGGCTCAAGCGCACCTCCCGCATCAGGTATCCGCCCAACCAGGACGACAGGGGGGCCAGGATACGTTCCCCGGGCACCACCATAGGCGGATTCCGCCACAACCGCCCCCGAGGTCACCGCGCAACCACCGGCGGACCCGCCCGGGCCGACGCGGTACCGTTCCGTCGTGACCGCCGACAAGAATCTCGACTCCGGCCTGCCGATCCGCATGCTGCACGATCGGGTGCTGGTGCGGATGGAGGGGAGCGAGGGTGAGCGCCGCTCCACCGCCGGCATCGTGATCCCCGCGACCGCCGCGGTGGGCAAGCGGCTGGCCTGGGCGACCGCGGTGGGCGTGGGCCCGCACGTCCGCTCCATCGTCTCCGGCGACCGGGTGCTCTTCGACCCCGACGACCGGTCGGAGGTCGAGCTGCACGGCCGGGGGTACGTCCTGCTGCGCGAGCGGGACGTGCACGCCGTCGCCGCCGAGCGGGTCGAGTCGGAGCCGTCCGGCTCCACCGGCCTGTACCTGTAAGGGCCGCCCTGTCGGTGCCTCTGGCACGGCAGGGGCCCCTTTTGACACCTCTCCCCCGGGGCCCGTCCCGGCTCCCGCCGTCGTTTGCGCCTGCCGGCGGCGGGAAGCCAGGCACGTCAGCGCCCTGGGGAGGGACCATGCCGGTATTCGTCAAGAAGCTGCTCGCCTGGGGAAGCGTCGCGTTCCTGATCTACTTCATGGCGTTCCGGCCCGAGGGCGCGGCGCAGATGGTCAAGGCGATCGGGGCGGGCCTGATGGCGATGGCGCAGGGCCTCGGAGACTTCCTCACCAGCCTGATGACCTGACGGGCCCCGACCCGAGGGGCCGGCCGGTCGGATCCGACCCGAGAACCGGGGGCGCGGCCGGCCGGTCAGGGCCGGCCCGGCGGCCAGGGGGCGGCCGGGCCGGGGCCGTACCAGCCCGGCGGGCCGTAGCCGGCCGGATGGGCGGGAGGCGGCGATGGGGCGAGCACCACGGGGATCGGCACGACGGGGTCGTCCGGGGCGTCGACCGGCCGCTCCGAGCCGTCCGGGAACCGCAGGTGGTAGCGCTGGCCGTCCCAGCGCCCGACCGGGGCCTGCGGGTCGCGGCCGACGAAGAACGACCGGTACGCCGTGATCGCGTCCAGCAGTTCCCGTTCCTCCCGCACCGTCCGTTCCCGGTCGACGGGGCTGCGGTCCAGCCCCCGGCGCATCCCGTCGCGCAGTAGGGCCAGGCGGGTGGCGGAGAACTGGTACCCGCGCATCGCCTTCACCCCGGCGTCCCCGGCGACCCGCCGCGCCCAGGTGCGGGCGGCGTGCCGCCGGCCGAGGCTGCCCAGGGAGGCCACCTCCGGCGGGGTCAGCCAGCCGGCCCGCACGTAGTCCGGCAGGGTGCGCTCGGTCAGCCGGCCCTCCCAGCCGCGCAGCCAGACGGCCAGGCCGACCATGCCGAAGAAGATCGGCACCATCACCCCGAGGTACCCGTACAGGGCGATCACCGCCTGCCCCGTGGCCTGGGCCAGCGACGGCAGCAGGTTCCAGGTGCCGTGCAGCATCATCGCCAGCAGCAGGCCCGCGATCGGGGCGAGGAACCGCAGCCGCCGGTCGGCCGCACGGGCGGCGATGCCCAGCCCCACCCCGGTCATCGAGGTGAACAGCGGGTGGGCGAACCCGAACAGCAGGATCCGGACGATGAAGATCGCGATGACCTGCTGGGCCCCGGTCGCCGGGCCGTACTCGTCGACGCCCGAGCGGTAGCCGTAGCCGCCGAGGTAGAGGATGTTCTCCACCATCGCGAAGCCGACCGCCGACAGCCCGCAGTAGACCAGGCCGTCGGTGATCCCGGACCACTCCCGGCGGCGGAACACCAGCAGCAGGATCGGCCCGAGCGCCTTGGTCAACTCCTCGATGAACGGGGCGACCAGCACCCCGGTGAGTGCGGCGGGCAACTGCCAGTCGGCGAACCGGGCGGCGAAGAACTCGTTGACGGTCAGCGAGGCGGCGGTGGAGACGAACGCGCCCCAGGCGAAGCAGAAGACCAGGTACTTCAGCGGCTCCGGCTCGTACCGGTCGAGCCAGAGGAAGGCGGCGACCAGGACCGGCACCGGCAGGACGGCGGCGAGCACGCCGACCAGGAGCGCCTGCGGGCCGAGGTTCGAGCCGAGCACGAACAGCATGTAGACCGCGCAGGCCGCGATCAGCAGCACCACCAGGGTCAACACCACGATCCGCCGCCAGCCCAGCCGGCGCGGCGGCATCCTGTCGGCCCCGCCGGGCGGCGACGGGACGGGGGGCGCGGTCCACGGCGGGGTGGCGCCGCCGGGCGGGGTGTCGGCCATCCCGTCAGCGTAGTCACCCCCGACCGGCGGGTCCGGCCGCATCCGGCGGGCGGTATGCTGCCGGCAGGTCACGAGTGCCAGCGCGAAGCCCCGGCTTGCTGGCCGGCAACCCTCGTCTAGTTCGCGGTGGGGTGCCCCGGGTGATGACCGGGCCCAGCCCCGTCCGGCGCTGGGCAAGCGCGGACCCCGTCCCGGTGCCCACCCCGGGGTCCCCGGACCTCGGAGGTAGGCCAGTGACCGTCACCCTCGTACCCCCGCTGCCCCCGCTGCCGTCGCGGACCGCGCGGCCGCTCGACGTGCTCGGCGTGCCGGGCCAGGTCAACCTCGACCACGCCGCCAGCGCGCCGTGCGCGCGGGCCGCGGCCGACGCCGTGGCCGAGCTCCTGCCCTGGTACGCGAGCGTGCACCGCGGCGCCGGCGCGCTGTCGCGGCGCTGCACCCTCGAGTACGAGCGGGCGCGGCAGACGGTCGGCGACTTCTTCGGCGCCCGCGCGGGCGACCACGTCGTCTTCACCCGCAACACCACCGACGCGCTGAACCTGCTGGCCCGGGCCCTGCCCGCCGGGACCACGGTGGTCACCTTCGCCGGCGAGCACCACGCCAACCTGCTGCCCTGGCCGCGCGGCTCGGTGCGGCTGCCGGTGCCGGCCGCCCCGCGTGAAGCGGTCCGCGCGCTGGAGGCCGCGCTGACGGAGCTGCGCCGCGGTACGCGGGCCGATCTGCCGGTGCTGGTCGCGGTGACCGGGGCGAGCAACGTGACCGGGGAGCGCTGGCCGGTGGCCGAGCTGGCGCTGGTGGCCCGCCGGCACGGCGCCCGGATCGCGGTCGACGCCGCCCAGCTCGCCCCGCACGCCCCGGTCGACGTGGCCGCGCTGGACGTGGATTACCTGGCCGCCTCCGGGCACAAGCTGTACGCGCCGTTCGGGGCGGGAGTGCTGCTCGGCCGGAGCGACTGGCTGGACGCGGCCCCGCCGTACCTGGCCGGGGGCGGCGCCACCAGCCACGTCGGCGCGGCCACCCACGACGTGCGCTGGACCACCGGCCCGGCCCGGCACGAGGGCGGCACGCCCAACCTGCTCGGCGCGGTCGCCCTGGCGGCGGTGTGCGCGGCGCTGGCCGACGCCGACCGGGCCGCGCTGCACGCCCACGAGCAGGCGCTGCTGGCCCGGCTCCGGGACGGCCTGGCCGCCCTGCCGCACGCGGTGGAGCTGCGCACCTTCGGCCCGGACGCGCCGCGGGTCGGCATCGTGTCGTTCGTCGTGGCCGGCCGGGACTCGGCCGAGGTGGCGGCGGAGCTGGCCGCGGGGCACGACATCGGGGTCCGCGACGGGCTGTTCTGCGCCCACCCGCTGGCCCGGCGGCTGCTCGCCGAGGCCGCCGCCCGCAGCGGGCGCACCGACCTGCCGCCGACCGCCCTACGGGCCAGCCTCGGGCTGGGCAGCACGACCGACGACGTCGACCGCCTGCTCGCCGCCCTCGCGGCGCTCCGATGTTCCGCGTGAGGAGGGCCTGTCCCAGGCGTTGACGGCGGCCCCCGACCGCTCAGCCGAGGGCGGGGGCGGTGGGGGGCCGCGGGCCGGCCGAGCTCTCGGCCTCGCCCTCCTGCTCCTTCTCCGGGCCGCCGAAGGCCCGTCGGACCAGCCGGTTCGCCTCCTCCTGCGAGATGCCGGAGGCGACCATCAGGTCGCTGGCGGTCGTCCGCACCTGCGCGATCACCACGCTGCCGGAGAAGCCGACGCCCTGCCCGTACGCCCGGCCGGCCTCGCTGACCGCGCGCAGGGACCGCTCCCGGGCCCGCTGCGGCTCCGCCCCGACGGAGAACTCGTGCCGGAGCAGCCGGACCGACTCGGCGAGGTGGCTCACGGCGTCGGGCATCGGCTCCGGCACCGCCTCCTCGTCCTCGAGCAGGGTCACCGAGCGCCGGATGAGCGTGCCGCTGTTGCGCATCGCCCGGTCGATGGGGTCCGCCGCCTGGGCGTAGTAGGTCAGCTCGTTGCGCCGGTGCCAGCGGGCCGGGGAGAGGGTGCTGGTCTCCTTGGCGCCCTCGATCGCCTCCGTGAAGGCGGCCAGTTCGTCCTTGTTCTCCCGGAGCCGTTCCAGGGCCCGCTGGGCGCGGTCGCGGTCCCGCTCGCGCAGCGCCTGGGCCGCGTTGTCGAGCTGGTCGGCGAGCAGTTCCAGCGCCGGCCGCGCGGCCCGGTTGATCACCCGCAGCGGGTTCAGCGGCAGCAGGATCGCCGTCACCAGCAGCGCGATGCCGCCGCCGACGGCGGCGTCGATGAACCGCGGTATCTCCAGGTTCTGCGTGGACGGGCTGAGCGTGACGATCAGCACGGCGGTGGCGGCGGCCTGGATGACGACAGCCACGCTGCCGCCGAAGAAAAGGGTCAGCAGGATGGCGGCGGTCACCACCACCCCGAGCTGCCAGCCGCCGGTGCCGAGCAGCAGGATCAGCCCGTCGCCGAGGAACACCCCGACGGCCACCCCGACGATCAGCTCGACGGTCCGGCGCAGCCGCTGGCCGACCGACGCGGCCAGGGTGCCGACCGCCGAGATCGGGGCGAAGACCGGCTGCGGGTTGTTCAGGATCCGGTAGGACACGATCCACGCCAGGGCGGCCGCCAGCCCGGCCTGGACGGCCAGGCCGACCGACATCCGGACGCGGTGCAGCCGGTCGTGCAGGGTGTCCCGGCCCCGGTTCCGCAGGTACGCCATGCCCTCGGCGATCCGCGCCGCGTCGAGGTCCACGCCGTCGCGCGCCGAGCCGCGTCGCAGCAGCGAGGGTCGCCGGTCCTGGGCCATGGCGCGGACTACCCGTACCGGAGGGGGTGAATCCTCGCCCGGGTGCGGCACACTCGGGCGGGTGACGGAACTGATCGACCGGTGGCGGGCGGCGGCGCGGGCCGCCGGGGCGACCGACGGGCCGGCGTCGACCGCCGCCGGGGAGAGCCTGCTGGCCCGCTGGCGGGAGCCCCACCGGCACTACCACACGACCCGGCACCTGACCGCCGTGCTCGACGTCGTCGACGCGTACGCGGGCCTGGCCGGCCGGCCGGACCTGGTGCGGCTCGCCGCCTGGTGCCACGACGCGGTCTACGATCCCCGGGCCCCGGGCGACGCCAACGAGCGGGACAGCGCCGACCTGGCCGCGGCGCTCCTGGCCGGCCTGGGCGTCCCGGCCGGGGCGGTGGCCGAGGTGCGCCGGCTGGTGCTGCTGACCGCCGGGCACGCGACGACCGCCGGGGACGCCGACGGCGCGCTGCTCTGCGACGCGGACCTGGCCGTCCTGGCCGGCCCGCCCGAGGAGTACGACCGGTACGCGGCGGCCGTCCGCCGGGAGTACGCGCACGTGCCCGACCCCGACTTCCGGGCCGGCCGCGCCCGCGTGCTGGCGCACCTGCTCGCCCTGCCCGCCCTGTACCGCCTCCCCCCGCTGGCCGCCACCTGGGAGCCCCGGGCCCGCTCCAACCTGACTCGCGAACTGACCCACCTCACGTAACGGGAATGTCAGCGGGTCAGGTGGCGGGGGCGGCGGAGGTTCGCCGCGCGGAGCAGGCGGACCAGGTCCCGGCTCCGCACCACGCTCGCGCCGAGCCACACCGCCATGGCGTACCGCTCGGCGGGGATGTCGTAGTGGTCCCGGTCGAAGGCCCGGCGGGGCGCGCCGAGCGCCTCGGCGAAGGCGTGCAGTTCCGCGTACGAGACGTCACTGATCAGGTGGGACCAGAGCCGCCCACGCGCCGGCCAGGCGGGCCGGTCCAGGTACAGCATGGCCGCCAAGATAGCCGCCCGTTAGCCTCTTCCGCATGGCCGGAACCCCCCTCCTCGATGACCTGTGCGCCGTACTCGGCGACTCCGCCGTCCTGACCGACCCGGACCTGCTCCGCATGCACGAGCGGGACGAGGCCGACCTGTGCGCCTCGGGCACCCCGCTGGTGGTGGTCCGCCCGCGCAGCACCGAGGAGGTGGCCGCCGTGGTGCGGGCGGCGGCGCGACACGGCGTACCGGTGGTGCCGCAGGGGGCGCGGACCGGGCTGGCCGGCGCGGCGAACGCGGTGGACGGCGCGGTGGTGCTCAGCACCGTGGCGATGGACGCGATCCTGGAGATCGACCCGGTCAGCCGGATCGCGGTGGTCCAGCCCGGCGTGGTGAACGCGACGCTGGCCGGGGCGGTCCGCAAGCAGGGGCTGTACTACCCGCCGGACCCGGGCTCCTGGGAGTCGTCCACCATCGGCGGCAACGTCTCCACCAACGCCGGCGGCATGTGCTGCGTCAAGTACGGCGTGACCACCGAGTACGTGCTCGGCCTGGAGGTGGTGCTCGCCTCCGGCGAGGTGCTGCGTACGGGCCGGCGCACCGCCAAGGGCGTCGCCGGGTACGACCTCACCCGGCTCTTCGTCGGCTCCGAGGGCACCCTCGGCGTGATCACCGAGATCACGGTCGCGCTGCGGCCGGCGCCGGAGGAGTCCCTGACCCTCGTCGCGGTCTTCGACTCGACGGCGGAGGCCGGCACGGCGGTGGCGCAGATCGCCGCCCGGGGGCTCACCCCGAGCCTGCTCGAACTGCTCGACCGGACCCACCTGGCGGCGATCGAGGCGTACCAGCCGATGGGGCTGCGCACCGACGCGCAGGCGCTGCTGCTCGCCGCCGTGGACACCGGGTCCCGGGCGGCCGAGGACCTGGCCCGGCTCGCCGAGGTCTGCGAGTCCGCCGGCGCCGACGAGGTGTACGCGGCCACCGACGCGGTGGAGGCGGCGGCGCTGCTGCAGGCCCGCCGGCTGGCCCACCCGGCGATGGAGAAGTTCGCCGCCGAGACGTACCCGGGCGGCAACGGCGGGCTGATCATCGACGACGTGGCGGTGCCGCGGGGCTCGCTCGCCGCCCTGCTCGACGGGGTGGCCCGGATCGCCGAGGAGTGCGCGGTGCCGATCGGGGTGGTGGGGCACGCCGGCGACGGCAACATGCACCCGAACATCGTGGTGGACCGGGCCGACCCGGCCAGCCTGGAACGCGGCCGGCGGGCCTTCGACGAGATCATGCGGCTGGGCCTGGAGCTGGGCGGCACCTGCACCGGCGAGCACGGGGTGGGGCTGCTCAAGCGGGACTGGCTGGCCCGGGAGATCGGGCCGGTCGGGGTGCGGGTGCACCAGGCGATCAAGGCGGCGCTGGACCCGGAGGGGCTGTTCAACCCCGGCAAGGTGCTCTGAGCGGCCACCCCGGGCCGGGGTCGGCGGGACCGGTCAGCGCGACGACGGCAGGGCCGCGTCGCCGTCGGTGCCCCGGTCCGCCGCGAATCCCCGTACGTCCGGGGCGCCGAGGCGCGCCGCGTCGGCGGCGGCGTCGTCCGGCATCAACTGGGACTGCCGCTCCGCCTCCACCCGGGCCCGGTAGTGCTCGACCTCCCGCTCCCGGGTCGCGGCGCCCCAGCCGAGCACCGCACCCATCAGCTCCGCGGTGTGCTCCGCCGAGTCCAGGCCGCGGTGGGCGGTCTCGAAGGAGATCCGGGTACGCCGGGTCAGCACGTCCTCCAGGTGCAGGGCCCCCTCGGCGCGGGCCGCGTACGTCACCTCGGCCGCCAGGTACTCCGGGGCGCCCGCCAGCGGGGAGGCGAGCAGCGGGTCCGCCTCGACCAGCGCCAGCAGGTCGAGGGTGAGGGTGCCGTACCGCTCCAGCAGGTGCTCGACCACCCCGACCGGCACCCCGTGCCGACGGGCCAGGTCGGCCCGGTCCCGCCACATCGCGGCGTACCCGTCGGCGCCGAGCAGCGGCAGGTCGGCCGTGCGGGACGGGCGCACCCCGCCGAGCCGGCGGGCGGCGCGGTCGACCACGTCGGAGGCCATCACCCGGTACGTCGTGTACTTGCCCCCGGCGACCAGCAGCAGCCCGAGCATCGGCTCGACGACCGCGTGCTCCCGGGACAGCTTCGAGGTGGAGTCGGCCTCACCGCTCAGCAGCGGCCGGAGCCCCGCGTACACGCCCTCGATGTCGGCGGTGGTGAGCGGCCGGTCGAGCACGGTGTTGACCTGCTCCAGCAGGTACGCGATGTCGCGGGCCGACGCGGCCGGGTGCGACCGGTCGAGCCGCCAGTCGGTGTCGGTGGTGCCGATGATCCAGTGCCCGCCCCACGGGATCACGAAGAGCACGCTGGTGGCGGTGCGCAGGATCAGCCCGGCCTCGCCGGTGATCGCCGAGCGGGGCACCACGAGGTGCACCCCCTTGGACGCCCGGACCCGCAGCCCCGGGCGCAGCCCGACGTCGTTGAGCATCCGGGACATGTCGTCGCTCCACACCCCGGTCGCGGCGATGACGGTGCGGGCGCTCACCTCGAACTCGGCGTCGGGCGAGCCGGCCGGGGCCTCCAGGTCGCGGACGCGGACCCCGGTCACCTCGCGGGCCTGCCGGATCAGACCGACCGCGCGGGCGCTGGTGACCACGGTCGTGCCCAGGCTGGCCGCCGTGCGGGCCAGGGTGACCACCAGTCGGGCGTCGTCGACCTGCCCGTCGTAGTAGCGGATCGCCCCGGCCAGAATGTCGGCGCGCAGGCTCGGGAAGACCCGCCGCGCCCCCTCCCGGGTCAGGTGCCGGTGCAGCGGCATTCCCCGCCCACCCCCGAACAGCCCGGCGAACGCGTCGTACGTCGCCACGCCCAGGCCGTAGTAGGACCGGCGGAACGCCCGGCCCGGCAGCTCCCGGACGCCCCGGCCGGCGGGCAGCGGGACGAGGAACGGCACCGGCCGGACCAGGTGCGGGGCGAGCCGGGTGGCCAGCAGCCCCCGCTCGGTCAGCGCCTCGTGGACCAGGTGGAACTCCAACTGCTCCAGGTAGCGCAGGCCGCCGTGGATGAGCTTGCTGGAGCGGCTGGACGTGCCGGCGGCGTAGTCCCGGGCCTCGACCAGGGCCACCTTGAGCCCCCGCGAGGCGGCGTCCAGCGCCGCCCCCGCACCGGTGACGCCACCGCCGATGACCAGGACGTCGAACCGCTCGGCACGCAGTCGCCGCAGGTCGGCGGCGCGGCGCGCCGGGGAGAGCTGACCGGCCACGGCTCGGGACACGTTGGGGTCGCGCACCCGTACACCGTAACCGTCACGGCCCCCGGACGGCAGGTCGCGAACCCGCCGTACTGTCGGGCTTAACAACTGCTGGCGTGTCGATGGTCTTTAGCGGGATATAGAGTCTTATGGTTGTCGGCGTGAACTTGAAGGAGTGGGCGGCGGCAACCGGTGTCTCGTATGTGACCGCGCGGCGGCAGTACGCGGCGGGGATGCTGCCCGTTCCGACGTATCGGCTCGGCCGGCTCATCAT
>NZ_JBDPMC010000072.1:0-31993 GCF_039871625.1 Micromonospora sp. B11E3
ACCGGCCGGAGAGATCCACTTTCACGTGCCCGAGACGGAGATCACCTGACCGCCCAGCAGGAATTCTGCTGTCCGCGAGCAGGGACTCAACTGTCCGCCAACAAGGATTTTTCCGCGTCCGCTAGCAACTCCGGCCTCTTCTCGTCCACAAGCCGCACCATGACTCGGGGCGACCGCTTGCAACGCGGCGCCTCGTCGACCCCGCTCGGGGCAAGCGGAGCAGCCGCGACAGGACGAGTACTCCGATGAACGATCTACGCGCCGCTGTCTGTTGATGGTGGGCGTCCGCCCGCCCGCCGCGTCGCTGGGCCACAGACGCAACCGGCCGCGGCGTCCTCTCGGACGGCGCGGCCGGCAGAAGTGGCGGACAGTCGGCGGATCACGTCTCGGGCGGCTGCTCCTCCTGGCCGACGCCGATGATGCCGACGATCCGCTCCAGGTCGTCGACCGTGGCGAACTCGATGGTGATCTTGCCCTTGCGCTGACCGATGTCGACCTTCACGCGGGTGTCGAAGCGGTCGGAGAGCCGGTCCGCCAGATCGCTGAGGGCCGGGGCCTGCGGCTTGGGACGGCGCTTCCCGGGCGGGGTCTTGGCCGGGCCGTCGGCAAGCGCGAGCGCGACGATCTCCTCGGTCGCCCGTACGGACAGCCCCTCGGCGACGATCCGGGCCGCCAAATGCTCCTGCGCCTCTGCCTCGTCCAGACTCAGCAGCGCGCGGGCGTGACCGGCGGAGAGCACCCCGGCGGCCACCCGGCGCTGGACCTGGGCGGGCAGGTTCAGCAGCCGGATCGTGTTGGAGATCTGCGGGCGGCTCCGGCCGATCCGCCGGGCCAGTTCCTCGTGCGTCGCGCCGAACTCCTCCAGGAGTTGCTGGTACGCGGCAGCCTCCTCCAGCGGGTTGAGGTTCGCCCGGTGGATGTTCTCCAGCAGCGCGTCTCGGAGCATCGCGTCGTCCCGGGTGTCCCGGACGATGGCAGGAATGCTCTCCCGGCCGACCGCCTGGGCCGCCCGCCACCGGCGCTCGCCCATGACGAGCTCGTACTTGTCGGCGTCGAGCGTGCGTACGACGATCGGCTGGAGGAAGCCGACCTCCTGGATGGAGACCTTCAACTCCTCCAGGGCTTCTTCGTCGAAGACCTGCCGGGGCTGCTTCGGGTTCGGCAGGATCGCGTCGACCGGGATCTCGGCGAACCGGGCGCCCGGCACCGGACTGAGCTGAGGCTCGGGTTCCGCGACGGGTGCCTGTGCACCCACCGCCGCCTCAGCAACCGGGGCTGGGGCCCCGCCGACGACATCGGGCGCCGCCGTCATCGTTCCGGTGGGTTGGACCGGCCCGGTGGGGATCAGCGCCCCGAGCCCCTTACCCAGACCGCCCCGAGGACGGTTCTTCATACGACGCCTCCCAGCGACTCGTCGGCACTACGCATTCCGGTTCACCGGCTCTCCTTGACGCCACGCTCGGCGATCTCCTGGGCGGCCTCGAAGTAGCTCGTCGCCCCCCGCGAACCGGGATCGTAGGTCACGACCGACTGGCCGTAGCTCGGCGCCTCGGAGACGCGGACGTTCCGCGGAATGACCGCCTGGAGCACCTTGTCGCCGAAGTGGTTTCGGACGTCCTGCTCCACCGCGTCCGCCAGCCTGGTACGCCGGTCGTACATCGTGAGCAGGATGGTGGAGACCTCGAGCCTCGGGTTGAGGTGCTGGCGAACCAGGTTGATGTTGTTGATGAGCTGGTTCAGCCCCTCCAGCGCGTAGTACTCGCACTGGATCGGGATCAGCACCTCCTGCGCGGCGACCAACGCGTTGACGGTCAGCAGGCCGAGCGACGGCGGGCAGTCGATGAAGACGTAGTCGAATTGGCCGGGGTAGGCAGCGATGGCCCGAGACAGGCGCGACTCCCGCGCCACCACCGACACCAGCTCGATCTCGGCACCGGCCAGGTCGATCGTCGCCGGTACACACCACAGGTTGGGGATGCCCTCGACGCCCTGGGCCACCTCCTCGAGCGGCACGGCGTTGATCAGGCAGTCGTAGACGTCCGGCACCCCGGTGTGGTGCGGGACGTTGAGCCCGGTCGACGCGTTGCCCTGGGGATCGAGGTCGACCACGAGAACCCGGTTACCGTGCAGGGCGAGCGCCACCGCCAGGTTCACCGTGGTCGTGGTCTTACCCACGCCGCCCTTCTGGTTGGCGACGCACATCACCCGGGTCCGTTCGGGACGGGGCATTGTCACCTCGCCACTGGGGTTAAGGATCTGCACGGCGCGCATAGCCTCCATAGCCAACGGTGGGTCATCCTCTTCGCGCGTCGGAGTTTCACGTGAAACGTACGCGGCATCCTCGGGATCGGCGCCGTAGGAGCCGACCGGCGGCGTGTCGGGGACGACAGCGACCTCCGGGGTCGCGTCGGGCACCGCGTACGGCGTCGGTTGCTGCGGCAGCGCCGACGCGGCCGACCGGGACGCCTCATAGCGGACGGCTTCGCGGTGCGCCGGATCCAGCCGCTCGCCTGCCGGGTGGGCAGAGCCGCCCGGACCGCCGTAGATCGGCCCGGAGGAATCGTCCGCCCAAGAGGAATCGGCGGCCCCCGGAACGGCCGAGGGCAACTCGCGATGGACGACCGGGTCGCAGTCGGCCGCGCGTGAACCCGCGCCTCGGGGATGGGTCGACCAGCCGTAGCGGCCGGTTTCACGTGAAACGGGGCCGGCTGCGGAGTGCCCTCCGGGACCGGTCACCCGTGGATCGTCGTACCTGCCGTCGTCATGCACCTGTCATCCCTGCCCGCTCCGGATGGTCGGTCCGCATCCCGTCGTCCTGGCCACGCTCGCTCGCACCACGGAGCCTACGGCCCGGCGGGAACAGCCGGGAACCGGTGGGGACCAGATGCCGCCCGCTCCACACTATCGGCGCGCGGTCAGCCTACGGTGGACAGGCGCGGCCGGTCCACGTCGGGTTGCGGCGCCTCCGGGTGCCCCCGCATCGACCAACGGGCCCGACCTGCGGCGGAAGGCCGACGGAGGCCAAACGGACTGAAAATTCAGCGGCGCCGGCCGCCGCGTGAACGCTTCGATGCCGACCGGGCGCGTGGCGGGGCGACGACCCGCTCCCGAACGATCTCCACGACCGTCGCCGGCGGATCGATCACGCCGACGCCGCAGCGGTGCACGCTGGGCTCGCCGCCACCCAGTCCGGCCACCGCCTCGGCGTGCTCGGCCACCTCGTCGGCGGCGGAGGCACCCTTCATGGCCACCAGGCGCCCGCCGGGCACCGCCAGCGGCAGGCACCAGGCGGCAAGCCGGTCGAGCGGGGCGACCGCCCGGGCGGTGACGATGCCCCCGCTCAGTGGCCCCGTCCCGGTGGACCCGGTCGCCGCCTCCTCGGCGCGGCCCCGGAACACCCGGACCGTCTTCGTCAGGCCCAGGCCCTCCACCGCCTCGACGAGGAACGAGGTACGCCGGGCCAACGGCTCGACGAGCGTCACGGTCAGGTCGGGGCGCGCGATGGCGAGCACCAGGCCCGGCAGGCCGGCGCCCGAGCCCACGTCGAGGACGGTGGAGCCCGCGGGAATCCGCTCCGCCACGGCCGCGCAGTTGAGCAGGTGCCGGTCCCAGATCCGGGGGGCCTCCCGGGGGCCGATCAGGCCGCGGACCACTCCGTCGGTGGCGAGGAGTTCCGCGTACGCGGCGGCCAGGTCGAGCCGGTCGCCGAAGAGCGTACGGGCCGCCCCGGCCAGTTCTGGTGGGAGCGCGGCCACGGTGGGGTCCGGGGCTTGTCCGGACCGCTCGGCCCGGACAGGCGACGGCCCGGGCGGCATGCCACCCGGGCCGGAGACGGCACCAGCCGTGCTGTCGTCGCGGTTCACCCGGTCAGTCCGCCACCGGCCGGACGACGATGCGCCGGTTCGGCTCGACGCCCTCGGACTCGCTCTCGACGCCGCTCATCGCGTTCACCACGTCGTGGACGCACTTGCGCTCGAACGCGGACATCGGCTCCAGCCGCACCGGCTCGCCGTACTCCTTGACCTTCTCCACGGCGTTCTTGGCGACGGCCGCGAGCTCCTTGCGGCGGTTGGCCCGGTATCCACCGACGTCGAGCAGCAGGCGGCTCGGGGTGCCGGTCTGCCGGAACACCGCCAACCGGGCCAGCTCCTGTAGCGCCTCAAGGGTCGCGCCGCGCTGGCCGACGAGGTTCTGGAGCCGGCCGCCAACCACCTCGACCACCGGGCGGCCGCCGGACACCAACTCGTCGATGTCGCCGTCGTAGTCGAGGATGTCGAGCAGTCCCTCCACGTAGTCGGCCGCGATCTCGCTCTGTCGGAACAGCTCGCTCTCGGCCGGCACCTTCTTCTCCGGGGTGCCCGCGCCGGCCTCGACCTCGTCGGCCTCGATGTCCTCGGTGGCCGCGATCGGGTTGGGCTCCTCGTCCACGGACTGGTCAGCGCTGGGAATGCTGGTCTCGGTCACGGTCTCATCTCCGTACTCGCTCGGCCGGACCGTCGGGTCCGCTGGTTTCCCGGGGCCGGCGAGGAATCGCCGGTGCCCACGGGCACGTCTGTACGGGCAGTTTCGCCCGTGACCGCGCTCGGCGCGGCGGTTCCGGCCCGGCGCCTGCCCGATGGGGCGGCTGCCAGAGGCCGTTCCGTCCGCCGCCGGTCGGGCCGGCGGCGGACGGGGGACGAGTTCAGCCCTGGCGCTTGGCCGGGCGGCCCTTCTTCGGGTTGACCGGCTTGGCGCCCGGCTTCGGGGCGGCAACCTTCGGTGCGGCGGCGGGGGCCTGCTTGGCCGGCGCCGGGGCGGCCTTGCGGCCGAACAAACCGCCGCTCTTGGCCGGCTGGGCCGGACCGCGGCCCGCGCCGGCGCCCTTGGCGGGCGTGGTCACCAGCGGCGGGTACTTGCGCAGCACCCACTGCTGCTGCCCGAGCGTGAAGAGGTTGTTCGTGACCCAGTAGATGATCACACCGATCGGGAAGATCGCGCCGGAGACGAGCAGCGACAGCGGGATGCCGTAGAGCATCAGGCGCTGCACCATCCGCTGCTGCGGGTCCTCGGCCCAGCCGGTCTTGAGGATCATCTGGCGGCTGGTGAGGTAGGTGGTGCCCATCATCACCAGGACCAGGATTCCGGCGATCACCTTCACGGTGGTGCCGTTGGCGCCGAGGCGGGCCAGTTCCTCGGCGGTCGAGCCGAACTTGCCGGCGATCGGGGCGGTGAACAGCTTCGCGTGCGAGGCGCTGTCGAACTGCGCGACGGCCCAGCCGTACAGGGTCTTCTTGTCCTCCGCCTTGAACGGGTCGAGGCGGCGCAGCACGTGGAAGAGGCCGAGGAAGACCGGGATCTGGAGGAACATCGGAAGGCAGCCCATCAGCGGGTTGGCCTTTTCCTTCCGGTAGAGCTCCATCATCTCCTTCTGGAGCGTCTCCCGATCACCCTTGTGCTTCTCCTGGAGCTCCTTGACCTTCGGCTGGAGCGCCTGCATGGCCCGCTGGGACTTGATCTGCTTGACGAAGACCGGGAAGAGGATCACCCGGACGGTGACCACCAGGAAGATGATGGCCAGGATCCAGGACCAGTTCGTCCCGATCACCGCGTCAGCGGACACCCCGATGGCGTCCCAAGCCGAGTGCCAGGTCAGCAGGATCCACGAGATCGCGTAGTAGATCCAGTCGAGACTCAATTCTCAGGCTCCAGTCACATCGGCGCGGCGGCGGGCGCCCGGCTCGGGCACCGGGTCGTGTCCACCTGGGTGAAAGGGGTGGCACCGCAGCAACCGCCAGACCGTCAGGCCGGCTCCCCGGATGGCGCCGTGCCGCACCACCGCCTCAAGGGCGTACGCACTGCACGACGGGTAGAACCGACAGCGGGCCGGCAGTGCCGGGCTTATCCAACGACGGTACGCGACGATGGGCCCGATCAGCACCCGGGCACCCAGGCTCGTGGGCCGCGACGCGGCGGAACCGCTGCTCACCGGGATCGCCGCCCCCTGGGCGCCCGGGCGGCGGCGAGCGCCGCGTCGAGGTCGGCACCCAGCCGCGCGTACGACGCCTCGGCCGCAGGCGGGAGCGCGCGTACGACCAGGGTGCTGCCCGGGGGCAGGGCCGACAGCCGCTCGCGGACCAGGTGCCGGAGTCGACGCCGCACCACGTTGCGGACGACGGCGGGGCCGACGGCCTTGGACACGACGAAGCCGGCGCGGGTCGGTGCGAAGGTCTCCTCCGCACCGGCGATCCGCGCCGGCTCAGGCGTCCTGTCCGCCGTGGGACCGGACGCGGGGAGGGTCAGGTGGACTACGACGGAGCCTCGGCCCACGCGCCGGCCACCCCGAACCGCTGCGGCGAAGTCGCTGCTGCGCCGCAGTCGTTGCGCGGCCGCCAGCACGACTGCCCACGTCCCCCCGGACCGGACCCGGTCAGCCTCAGGCCGACAGGCGGGTGCGGCCCTTGGCGCGGCGGGTCGAGATGATGGCACGGCCGGCACGGGTGCGCATGCGCAGCCGGAAACCGTGGGTCTTCGCGCGCCGGCGGTTGTTCGGCTGGTAGGTGCGCTTGCTCACGTCAGGCTCTCCGTTTTCGTACGCCCCGGGCGCGGGACCGCCGGGATCGTGTGGTGGTCCAGGCCACCTCGGCGGTGGCCTCCGATCGGTGCTGCCCGGCAGCGCGAATCCCGGCGATGCGGGAGAATGCCACGCGGACAGCAAGCACACACCACCCTAGCAGAGGGCGGCAGAGCAGCCGCTCCAGCCTACGCAGGGGCGCAATGACCGTCAAACACCTGGACGGCGGGTGCGCGGCGGGTGCCGCGGCCGGGGGCAAAGAGTGACACAGGTGCCCTGAGCACGACCGACGGGGCGGTTTTCGCTGATACCGACAAGGGCGCCAGTCCGTCGGCGGTTGATGTTCCCCGCCCGCCGCTGTTACCGTGCGCGTTTGCGGTCAGCGTCCTCGCCGGGTTCTCTCGTCGGCAGGCAAGACCGGACAGGGCAGTCAATCGTTCGGCACGGTGAACCCGCTTCAGCACCCGTCCAGACAGGGGGCCGGTCCGACCCGCGTCCGGCGGGAGGCCACAATCGGTCGGTACACACAGGCTGTGGATAACTTGTGGATGACGACCGGTCAGCCATCCGGGGCTGGACCAGCGGCGGTCGGGAGCAGAGGCGAGGGGGTGGCACGACGGTGGCCGGTACGACCGACCTTGCCGCGGTGTGGACGGCGACGACCGACGAGCTCGCCGACGAGATCATCTCCGCCCAGCAGCGCGCGTACCTGAGGCTCACCCGGCTCCGCGCGATCGTCGAGGACACCGCACTGCTCTCCGTCCCGGACGCGTTCACCCGGGACGTGATCGAGTCCCGGCTGCGGCCCGCGATCACCGAGGCGCTGACCCGGCGGCTGGGCCGACCGATCCAGGTGGCGGTGACCGTACGGGTCGCCGAGGACGCCTCGGGCCGTCCGGCGGGCACCGTCTACCGCGCCACCGCGGACGCCGGCCCGAACACGCCACCCGGCTACGACTCCCCGCCACCGTACGACGCCCGCGGTTACGAGGGGCCCGGCGGGGGCCGGCCCGAGTCGGAGGCCGCCTTCCCCGTCTCGGGTTACCCAGGGCCGGGTGAGCAGGACCAGGCCCAACCGGGGCGCGCCGAGGGCGACGGCCCCGAGCACGATCCCGCCGGACCGGGCCCGGACGGCGGGCCCCGCCCCCCGGCGGCCGGCGGTCACCGGCCCGGACTCATCCCGGCCAGCCGGGACGCCCAGGAGCCGCTGTTCAGCGCCAGCTTCGCCGACCCGCTGCCGAATTCCCGGCCCGGCCAGGAGCGGCACGGGTTCTCCGATCGTCCCCGGGTCGACCCGGGCGGCGACGCCCACCTCTTCGATTCCCGCTTCCGCGACGGCGCGCCGCCGCAGCGGTTGCCGCGCGACGGCGGCACGGACAGCGGCCCGGGGCGGGGTGGCGTCGACCACAGACCAGGAGTCCGGGACGACCGGCGGCTTCCCGGGGGCGCGGACACCGGCGGCAACCGGCTCAACCCGAAGTACATGTTCGAGACGTTCGTCATCGGCTCGTCCAACCGGTTCGCGCACGCCGCCGCGGTGGCGGTGGCCGAGTCTCCCGCGAAGGCGTACAACCCGCTGTTCATCTACGGCAGCTCGGGGCTGGGCAAGACCCACCTGCTGCACGCCATCGGCCACTACGCCACGACGCTCGGCAACGCCCGCTCGGTCCGGTACGTCTCGACCGAGGAATTCACCAACGACTTCATCAACTCGCTGCGCGACGACAAGACCAGCGCGTTCCAGCGCCGCTACCGGGACGTCGACATCCTGCTGATCGACGACATCCAGTTCCTGGAGAACCGCGAGCGGACCCAGGAGGAGTTCTTCCACACCTTCAACACGCTGCACAACGCCAACAAGCAGATCGTGATCACCTCGGACCGGTCGCCGAAGCAGCTGGCCACCCTGGAGGACCGGCTGCGGACCCGGTTCGAGTGGGGCCTGCTCGCCGACATCCAGCCGCCGGACCTGGAGACCCGGATCGCGATCCTGCAGAAGAAGGCGGCCCAGGAGCGCCTGTTCGCCCCGCCGGACGTGCTGGAGTTCATCGCCTCCCGGGTGTCGAACTCGATCCGGGAACTGGAGGGGGCGCTGATCCGGGTCACCGCGTTCGCCAGCCTCACCCGTTCGACGGTGGAGCTGTCGCTGGCCGAGGAGGTGCTGCGGGACTTCATCCCCGACGGCGCCGGCCCGGAGATCACCGCGGACCAGATCATGGTCTCCACCGCCGACTACTTCGGCGTCAGCCTGGAAGACCTGCGCGGCCATTCCCGGTCTCGGGTGCTGGTCAACGCCCGTCAGGTCGCCATGTACCTGTGTCGTGAGCTGACCGACCTGTCGCTGCCCCGGATCGGGCAGGCGTTCGGCGGGCGGGACCACACCACCGTGATGCACGCCGACCGGAAGATCCGGCAGCAGATGGCGGAGCGCCGCTCGCTCTACAACCAGATCGCCGAGCTGACCAACCGGATCAAGCAGACCACCTGAGCCCGGCACGGGCCGGCGCAACCCCGCCGTGGCACGTCGGTGGCCACGGGGGTTGGCGGCAGGAAAAGGAACATTTCGCCCGGCCAACTCCGTGGTCACCGGTCCACAGCCGGGTGGGCGGCGTCGGCGTACCCGCCGGGTGGTTGACCCTCGACCCGGTCGAGGCCCCACGATCGGGCCGGGACTGTCCACCGCCGGCGCTCGTTGTCCACACCCGGTTTTCCACCGTCGGTGGAAAACCGCCGTGCGCGCATCCCCGGTTACCCACAGCTTGTGGATGAACCCTGGGGACAGCGTGTGGACGCCTGGGGACAACATCACCGTCGTCCACCGGTCGAGGGGGTGGCTGTGGGTTTCCTGTTGAAGGTTCTGGGGACAACGCGGATCTCGTGGGTCCGGCCTGTCCACAGGACTGGGGAGAAAGTCGGTGGATAACCGGTGGACAACCGGTGGACAGCGGTGGACAACTCGGTGGACCGGGCTGCCTGTGGATCGCGAGGCCGGTTGTACCCGGGGTTCTCCACAGGAAAACCACCGGTGAATAACCGGTCTGACCTGCGCGGACGCGAGTTATCCACAGTTTGCACAGGTGCGATGAAGACGATGAGTTATCTCTTTGAAGAGAACAAAAACCAATCATCACCGTTGGACTTCCTGTGGATCGGGTCGGAACGGCCGCCGAGGGCCGGCCGGCACCGACGCGATCCACGGGGTCGGGCGCACAGCCGTTGCCCGCGCGCCCTAAGGTGCGATGGGTACCCGCACGGTCGGGCGAGATGGTGAACAGCGGTCGGCATGAGAGAGTTGTCGTCGACGTCGACGCGGAGGCATTGATGAAGTTCCGAGTGGAGCGCGACGCGCTCGCCGAGGCCGTGGCGTGGACCGCGAAGAGCCTGCCCAACCGGCCGTCCGTACCGGTGCTGGCCGGCGTGATGCTCCGCGTCACCGACGGCAACCTGCAGGTCTCCGGGTTCGACTACGAGGTCTCCAGCCAGGTGACGGTCGAGGTGCAGGGTGACGCGGACGGCGCGGCCCTGGTTTCCGGCCGGCTGCTTGCCGAGATCACCAAGGCGCTCCCGGCCAAGCCGGTGGACATTGCCGCGGTGGGCGCGCACCTCGAGCTGGTCTGCGGCAGCGCCCGGTTCACCCTGCCCACCATGCCGGTGGAGGACTACCCGACCCTGCCCGAGATGCCGGAGAGCACCGGCACGGTCGAGGCCGCCGCGTTCGCCGCGGCCGTCGCCCAGGTCGCCGTGGCCGCGGGCCGGGACGAGACGCTGCCGATGATGACCGGTGTGCGCATCGAGCTGAACGGCGGCACGCTCGCCATGCTCGCCACCGACCGGTACCGGCTCGCCCTGCGCGAGATGGAGTGGACCCCGGACGACCCCGAGGTGAGCATCAACGCCCTGGTGCCCGCCCGGACGCTGCACGACACCGCCAAGGCCCTCGGCCCGCTCGGCGGCCAGGTGACCATGGCCCTGTCCCAGGGCGCCGCAGGCGAGGGCATGATCGGCTTCTCGGGCGGCACCCGGCGCACCACCAGCCGGCTGCTCGACGGCGCCAACTACCCGCCGGTGCGCTCGCTGTTCCCCAGCACCCACAACGCCGAGGCCCGGGTGCCGGTGAGCACCCTCATCGAGGTCGTCAAGCGGGTCGCCCTGGTGGCCGACCGCGCCACCCCGGTGCTGCTCAGCTTCAGCTCCGACGGGCTGGTCGTCGAGGCCGGCGGCACGGAGGAGGCCCGGGCCAGCGAGGCCATGGAGGCGACCTTCACCGGTGAGCCGCTGACCATCGGCTTCAACCCGCAGTACCTGATCGACGGCCTGACCAACCTGAACGCCCAGTTCGCGCTGCTGTCGTTCGTCGACGCCTTCAAGCCGGCGGTGCTCTGCCCGGCCGGGGAGGATGGCGAGGTCATTCCTGGGTACCGGTACCTCATCATGCCGATCCGCGTCTCCCGCTGATCGTGCTCCCCCTGACCCAGACGCAGCGGAGGTAGGAACACATGCAGCTCGGCCTGGTAGGACTCGGCCGGATGGGCGGCAACATGCGCGAGCGGCTACGCGCCGCCGGGCACGAGGTCGTGGGCTTTGACCAGAACGCGGAGCTGAGCGACGTCGCGAGCCTGGCCGAACTGGCGGAGAAGCTCGAGTCGCCGCGCGCGGTCTGGGTGATGGTGCCGGCCGGCGTGACCGACGCGACCATCGACGAGCTCGCCGCGGTGCTGGGCGAGGGCGACATCATCATCGACGGCGGCAACTCGCGGTTCAGCGATGATGCCCCCCGCGCCGAGCGCCTGCACGAGCAGGGCATCGGCTACCTCGACGTCGGTGTCTCCGGCGGCGTCTGGGGCAAGCAGAACGGGTACGCCCTGATGGTCGGCGGCGCGCAGGAGCACGTCGACCGGCTGATGCCGATCTTCAGCGCGCTCAAGCCCGAGGGCGAGTTCGGCTTCGTGCACGCCGGCCCGGTCGGCGCCGGCCACTACGCCAAGATGGTGCACAACGGCATCGAGTACGGCCTGATGCACGCCTACGCCGAGGGCTACGAGCTGCTCGCCAAGTCCGAGCTGGTGACCAACGTGCCGGGCGTGTTCAAGTCCTGGCGCGAGG
This sequence comes from Micromonospora sp. B11E3, assembly GCF_039871625.1. NCBI lineage: Bacteria > Bacillati > Actinomycetota > Actinomycetes > Micromonosporales > Micromonosporaceae > Micromonospora > Micromonospora sp. B11E3. Next base: position 11,654 of record NZ_JBDPMC010000072.1, read on the forward strand.
GCACGGTCGTCCGCTCCTGGCTGCTCGACCTGCTGGACCGGGCGCTGGACGAGGACCCGGAGCTGGCCGAGCTGAGCAGCTACACCGAGGACACGGGCGAGGGCCGGTGGACGGTCGACGAGGCCGTCCGGCTCGCCGTGCCGCTGAACGTCATCGCCGCGTCGCTGTTCGCCCGGTTCGCCTCCCGGCAGGACGACTCGCCCGCGATGAAGGCCGTCGCCGCGCTGCGGCAGCAGTTCGGCGGGCACGCCGTCGTCCGGCGCAAGAGCTGACCGGTATCCACAGCCTGTGTACGTCCGCCGGCTCGAACTGGTCGACTTCCGCTCGTACGAGCGGGTCGGTGTCGATCTTGAGCCGGGGCCGAACGTCCTGATCGGCGCCAACGGCGTCGGCAAGACCAACCTCGTCGAGGCGCTGGGCTACGTGGCGACCCTGGACTCGCACCGGGTCGCCACGGACGCCCCCCTGGTCCGGATGGGCGCGTCGTCGGCGGTGATCCGCTGCGCCGTGGTGCACGAGGGGCGCGAGCTGCTGGTCGAGCTGGAGATCGTTCCCGGCAAGGCCAACCGGGCCCGGCTGGGGCGCTCGCCGGCGCGGCGGGCCCGGGACGTGCTCGGCGCGCTGCGGCTGGTGCTGTTCGCCCCGGAGGACCTGGAACTCGTCCGGGGCGACCCGGCCGAACGTCGCCGCTACCTCGACGACCTGCTGGTCAGCCGGCAGCCCCGGTACGCCGGGGTGCGCGCCGACTACGAGCGGGTGGTCAAGCAGCGCAACGCCCTGCTGCGCACCGCGTACCTGGCCCGTAAGACCGGCGGGTCGCGGGGCGGCGACCTGTCCACGCTCGCGGTCTGGGACACCCATCTCGCCCGGCACGGCGCCGAGCTGCTCGCCGGCCGGCTGGACCTGGTCGCCGCGCTCGGGCCGCACGTCGCCAAGGCGTACGACGCGGTCGCCGCCGGGCGCGGCGCGGCGGGGATCGCGTACCGGCCGTCGCTGGAGCTGCCCGACCCCGTGCCGGACCGGGCGGCGCTGGCCGAGGCGCTGCTCGCGGCGCTCGCCGAGTCCCGGTCCGCCGAGGTCGAGCGGGGCATGACCCTGGTCGGCCCGCACCGTGACGACCTGGCCCTCACCCTCGGCCCGCTGCCCGCCAAGGGGTACGCCAGCCACGGCGAGTCCTGGTCGTTCGCGCTGGCGCTGCGCCTGGCCGGGTACGACCTGCTGCGCTCGGACGGCATCGAGCCGGTGCTGGTGCTCGACGACGTCTTCGCGGAGCTGGACGCCGGCCGGCGGGAACGGCTGGCGGAGCTGGCCGGCGGGGCGGCCCAGCTGCTGGTGACCTGTGCCGTGGACGACGACGTGCCCGCCGGCCTGCGGGGCGTCCGGTACCAGGTGGGCGAGGGGACGGTGCGCCGTGCCGGCTGAGCCGAAGCGCCCGCCGTCGGGTGATCCGCAGCCGGCCCCCGATGTGGCCGCCGGTGCCTCCGGCCCCGAGCTGGCCCGCGCCGTGCTGGACGCCGCGAAGGCCCGGCGGGAGGCGGCGGCCAGGACCCGTCGGCGCAGCGTCGTGTCGGGTGACGGCGGGGGCGAGCGGCGGCTGCGCGGCTACTCCGGCCCGGGGCCGGACCCGCGTGACCCGCAGCCGCTCGGCGCGGTGCTGGCCAAGCTGGTCAAGGCGCGGGGCTGGGAGCAGCCGGCCGCCGAGGCGACGGTCTTCGGTTCGTGGGAGCGGGTGGTCGGGCCGGAGGTGGCCCAGCACAGCCGCCCGGTCAAGCTGGAGGACGGCGAGCTCACCGTGGAGGCCCGGTCCACCGCCTGGGCCACGCAGCTGCGGCTGCTCGCTGGCTCGCTGTTGCAGCAGATCGCCCGCGAGGTGGGGCACAACGTGGTGCGCAAGCTGCACATCCATGGCCCCGCCGCGCCGTCCTGGTCGAAGGGGCCGCGCCGCGTCCGCGGCCGGGGGCCCCGCGACACGTACGGCTGACCGCGCCGGCGGCCGGCCGGACGGGTCGGCGGGGGAAGCGGGCGACCGACCCGTCAGGCGTCGGCGTAGACGGCGAAGCCGCGGTCGGCGCAGCGCCGGTAGAACGCGGCCAGCACCCCCAGCTCCGCGCAGGTGAAGTTCCACTGCGGGGGGTCGCCGTTCTCGTCGCGCAGCCCGTCGAGCCGGCTGTCGAGCCAGCGCAGCTGCTGCTCGGCCAGGCGGCCGTCGGACAGCAGGCCACGTAGCACGGTGCTGACCGACTCGAAGGTGACCGCCTCGCCGTGGGGGCGGTGCCCCGCGACGAAGCGCTCGATTCCCCCTGCGATCCAGGCGCAGCCGTCCGGGTCGATCACCGGGTCCTCGTCCTCGGCGGCCGCGTCCGTGGCGTACAACACATTCTCCAGGCCGAGCAGGAGGTCGACCAGTTCGGTGTACGCGGTCGCCCGGACGGTTCCGGTCTTGGCGATGTGTTCCGCGAGGGCGGCGGTCGGCGCCGAGATCCGCGGCATGTCGACGATCTCGCCGAAGTCGACGAAGTCGGCCGGCGCGACCGGGTCGTAGAAGCGGCCGGTCCGCGGCCAGTGCACCGCGACGTTGTCCAGCCCCATCTGGCGTCACCCCTTGAGAGCATGTGTGGAAGCGTCCGCGTCGATGGTCCGGTTCCGACCGGGAAAGATCAAGACCGGCCGTCAGGAGCTTTTCGCGAAGGTGTGTCGCCGGCGGTTTCCGGGCGGCCCCGCCCTGGGCACCCATCGCCTTCCGGCAGCGGCGCCGCCTCCCGATGAGGGCATCGCGTGTAGGGGGAGTCGCGGGGGGCGCAGTTCGGCCGGCTACGGAGTTCTCAGCCGCCGCGCAGGGGTGCCGAGTGGCGCTTCTGTCGTTGGCGCACAGTAAGATTGACGGTGAGACGAAGACCCGACACGGAGCGACGGACACGGGCCCGCCAAGGGCCCGCGATCATTGTCCCACGTCGGGTCGAGCCGATCGCGATCCGCGGGCAACCGCGGCGACCGGCGCATCGGCCCGTACCCCGGTTTGCTTCCGGTGTCGGTCCGCGCGCCGACGTCGCGTCCTGTCCGCCGAACCCGCGCCCGACGCGCCGCTTGCGGCGCCGACGGCGCGAGAAAGTGGCCGAGGGTGGCAGCGCAGGACAAGCAGGAGTACGGCGCAGAGTCGATCACCGTTCTCGAGGGGCTTGAGGCGGTCCGCAAGCGGCCCGGCATGTACATCGGGTCGACCGGTGAGCGTGGTCTGCACCACCTGGTGTGGGAGGTCGTGGACAACGCGGTCGACGAGGCGCTGGCCGGGTACTGCGACACCATCGACGTGGTGCTGCTGGCCGACGGCGGCGTCCGGGTGACCGACAACGGCCGCGGCTTCCCGGTCGACCTGCACCCCAAGTTGAAGAAGCCCGGTGTGGAGGTCGCGCTGACCGTGCTGCACGCCGGCGGCAAGTTCGACGGCAAGGCGTACGCCGTCTCCGGCGGCCTGCACGGCGTCGGCGTGTCCGTCGTGAACGCCCTCTCCACCCGGATGGCGGTGGAGATCCACAAGTCGGGCTTCGTCTGGCGGCAGCAGTACACCAACTCGAAGCCGACGCCGCTGGAGAAGGGCGAGGCCACCGACCGCACCGGCTCGGCCGTCTCGTTCTGGCCCGACCCGGACGTCTTCGAGACCGTCGACTTCGACTTCCAGACCATCTACCGCCGCCTCCAGGAGATGGCGTTCCTCAACCGCGGTGTGACCATCCACCTCCTGGACGAGCGGTTCCAGGACGAGGACGGCAAGCCGCGCGAGGTCACCTTCTGCTACCAGGGTGGTATCGCCGACTTCGTCCGCCACCTCAACGCCTCGAAGAACCCGATCCACCGCACGGTGGTGGAGTTCGGTGCCGAGGAGGAGGGCATGTCGGTCGAGATCGCCATGCAGTGGAACGAGTCGTACGGCGAGTCGGTCTACACCTTCGCGAACACGATCAACACCCACGAGGGCGGCACCCACGAGGAGGGCTTCCGCGCCGCGCTGACCAGCGTCGTCAACCGGTACGGGACGGACCGCAAGCTGCTCAAGGGCGACGAGAAGCTCTCCGGCGAGGACATCCGCGAGGGGCTGGCCACGATCATCTCGGTCAAGCTGGCCAACCCGCAGTTCGAGGGTCAGACCAAGACCAAGCTGGGCAACACCCCGGTCAAGAGCTTCGTGCAGCGGGTCTGCAACGAGTGGCTGGTGGACTGGTTCGACCGGAACCCGGCCGAAGCGAAGATCATCATCCAGAAGGCGTCCCAGGCCGCCCGCGCCCGGATCGCCGCCCAGCAGGCCCGCAAGCTGGCCCGCCGCAAGTCGCTGCTGGAGTCCGGCTCGATGCCGGGCAAGCTGGCCGACTGCCAGTCCACCGACCCGCGCGAGTCGGAGGTCTTCATCGTCGAGGGCGACTCGGCCGGCGGCTCCGCCAAGCAGGGCCGGGACCCGCGTACCCAGGCGATCCTGCCGATCCGCGGCAAGATCCTGAACGTGGAGAAGGCCCGGATCGACCGGGTGCTGAAGAACAACGAGGTCCAGGCGCTGATCACCGCGCTGGGCACGGGCATCCACGACGACTTCGACATCGAGAAGCTGCGGTACCACAAGATCGTGCTGATGGCCGACGCCGACGTCGACGGCCAGCACATCCAGACGCTGCTGCTGACCCTGCTGTTCCGCTTCATGCGCCCGCTGGTCGAGTTGGGGCACGTCTACCTGGCCGCCCCGCCGCTCTACAAGATCAAGTGGAACAAGAAGGGCGACGACGCGCAGTACGCGTACTCGGACCGGGAGCGGGACGGGCTCATCGCGCTGCGCCAGCAGAAGAAGCCGAACGCCCGGCCGGACGACATCCAGCGGTTCAAGGGTCTCGGCGAGATGAACTACCCGGAGCTGTGGGAGACCACGATGAATCCGGCCACCCGCACGCTGCGTCAGGTCACGCTCGACGACGCGGCGGTCGCCGACGAACTGTTCAGCGTGCTGATGGGTGAGGACGTCGAGGCGCGCCGCTCGTTCATCCAGCGCAACGCCAAGGACGTCCGCTTCCTGGACATCTGACGGGCCGGCGGGCCGTTCGCCGGACGGCCCGCCGATCCACAGAGTTATCCACAGCGTGGCCGGTTTCCACAGCCGTTATCCACAGCACGAAAACGACTCTCAGTCTGATAAGGGTTAACTGTGACCGATACCCCCGAGTCCACCCCGACCGAGCCCGAGGTCCCGGAGACAGCCGCCGCGGTCGTGGCGCACGACCGGATCGAACCGGTCGGGCTCGAGGTGGAGATGCAGCGCTCCTACCTCGACTACGCCATGAGCGTCATCGTGGGGCGGGCGCTGCCGGACGTCCGGGACGGGCTCAAGCCGGTCCACCGCAAGATCCTGTACGCCATGTTCGACTCCGGCTACCGGCCGGACCGCGGCTACGTGAAGTGCTCCCGCGTCGTCGGCGACGTCATGGGTCAGTTCCACCCGCACGGCGACTCGGCGATCTACGACGCGCTGGTCCGGATGGCGCAGCCCTGGTCGCTGCGGTACCCACTGGTCGACGGCAACGGCAACTTCGGCTCGCCGGGCAACGATCCAGCAGCCGCCATGCGCTACTGCCTGTCCGGAGACGCCCGGATCCGTACCGCCGACGGGTCGGTCCGGATCGACCGGATCGTGGCCGACGCGGCGCCGGGCAGCGAGACCGACATCGAGCTCAAGGTCCGCGACCGCAACGGCGACCTGGTGCGCGCCTCCAAGTTCTTCCACTCCGGCGAGCACCCCACGCTGCGGCTGCGCACCCGCGAGGGGTACGAGCTGACCGGCACCCACAACCACCCGGTGCTCTGCCTGGTGGACGTGGCCGGCGTGCCGACCCTGCTGTGGAAGCTGCTCGCCGAGGTGTCCCCCGGCGACCGGGTGGTCCTCCAGCGCGCCGTGCCGGACGAGATCGGCTACCCGATGCTGGGGCACGTCGAGGCCGCGCTCCTCGCCGGCGCCTTCGTCAGCGAGGGCTGGGTGTCCGAGGGGCGGGCCGGCTTCAACAACGTGGACCGGGAGTTCTTCGTCCGGGTCCTCACCGCCTACGACCTTGCCGTCGGCGGCCCCCGCTACGTCGCCCAGCGTGCCATCGCGTCCGGCAGCGTGCTGCACGAACTCGACATCCAGGACCTCACGGCGCTGCGCGGGAGCCTTCTCGCCGAGCTGATTGGCGTACGCAGCGCGGCGAAGTTCGTGCCCGAGTTCGTCTGGCAGGGGCAGCCGGCGGTCAAGCGGGCCTTCCTCCAGGCGCTGTTCGAGGGCGACGGCTCGTCCTCGCTGCTGCCGCGCAACACCATCCAGATCTCGTACTCCACCCGCAGCGCGCGGCTGGCCCGTGAGGTTCAGCAGCTCCTGCTGGAGTTCGGCGTCGTCAGCCGGCAGGTCCGGTACGACGACGGCGAGATCAAGGTCGTGGTGACCAACCGCCGTGACGCAGGGATCTTCGCCGCGCACGTCGGCTTCCTCGGCCGCAAGCAGGCGAAGCTGGAGACCGAGCTGGCGAGCATTCCGGCGAGCAGCACGGCGCTTTCCAGCGACCACGTCCCGCTGGTCGGCGACTTCATCCGGGAGCACGGCGCCACCCGGTGGACCGAGCGGGACTGGCTGCGGCGGCACAACGTCGACCGGATCGAGCGCTGGGAGCGGGACCGCGACGAGATCGCGGCCCGGATCACGGACGCCGAGGTGCTCGACGTGGTCGAGCCGCTGGTCGACGGGCGGTTCTACTACGCCGAGGTGGCTAGCGTCACCGACGCGGGTGTGCAGCCGGTCTACAGCATCCGGGTGGACACCGACGACCACTCCTTCGTCTCCGACGGCTTCGTCAGCCACAACACCGAGTGCAAGCTCGACCCGCTGGCGATGGAGATGCTGCGGGACATCGACGAGGACACCGTCGACCTGCAGGACAACTACGACGGCCGGGCCAAGGAGCCCACCATCCTGCCGTCGCGCATCCCGAACCTGCTGATCAACGGCTCCGAGGGCATCGCGGTCGGCATGGCCACGAAGATCCCGCCGCACAACCTGCGGGAGATCGGCGCGGCCGTGCAGTGGTGCCTGGAGCACCCGGACGCCGACGAGGCCACCACCCTCGACGCGCTCATCGAGATCGTGAAGGGCCCGGACTTCCCCACGTACGGCCTGATCGTCGGCACACAGGCGATCCAGGACGCGTACCGAACGGGCCGGGGCTCGATCCGGATGCGCGCCGTGGTCGAGGTCGAGGAGGACAAGCGGGGCCGCCCCTGCCTGGTGGTCAGCGAGCTGCCGTACCAGGTCAACCCGGACAACCTCGCCGAGCGGATCGCGGAGCTGATCAAGGAGGGCAAGCTCGGCGGCATCGCCGACATCCGGGACGAGTCCTCCGGGCGTACGGGCATGCGGATCGTGCTGGTGCTCAAGCGCGACGCGGTCGCCAAGGTGGTGCTCAACAACCTCTACAAGCACACCCAGCTCCAGGAGACCTTCGGCGCCAACATGTTGGCGCTGGTGGACGGGGTGCCGCGCACGCTGAACCTGGCCCAGTTCATCCGGCACTACGTCGAGCACCAGATCGAGGTGATCCGGCGGCGGACGGCGTTCCGGCTGCGCAAGGCCGAGGAGCGCGCGCACATCCTGCGCGGCCTGGCCAAGGCGCTGGACGCCCTCGACGAGGTGATCGCCCTGATCCGGCGCTCGCCGACGGTGGAGGACGCCCGGCAGGGCCTGATCCGGCTGCTGGAGATCGACGAGGTCCAGGCCACGGCGATCCTGGACATGCAGCTGCGCCGGCTCGCCGCGCTGGAGCGGCAGCGGATTCTCGACGACCTGGCCAAGCTGGAGATCGAGATCGCCGACCTCAAGGACATCCTGGCCAAGCCGGAACGGCAGCGGAGGATCGTCTCGGAGGAGCTGGGCGAGATCGTCGCCAAGTGGGGCGACGACCGGCGGACGAAGATCGTGCCGTTCGAGGGCGAGGTCTCGATGGAGGACCTGATCGCCCGCGAGGACGTGGTCGTGACGATCACCCGCACCGGGTACGCCAAGCGCACCAAGGTCGACCTCTACCGCTCGCAGCGGCGCGGCGGCAAGGGCGTCAGCGGGGCGACCCTGCGGCAGGACGACATCGTCAGCCACTTCTTCGTCTGCTCCACTCACGACTGGATCCTGTTCTTCACGAACAAGGGCCGGGTGTACCGGGCCAAGGCGTACGAGTTGCCGGAGGCCAGTAGGGTGGCCAAGGGCCAGCACGTGGCCAATCTGCTCGCGTTCCAACCGGACGAGCAGATCGCGCAGATCATCGAGATTCCGGACTACCAGGTGGCCCCCTACCTGGTACTGGCCACGAAGAACGGCCTGGTGAAGAAGACGCGGCTCGAGGAGTTCGACTCCAACCGTTCCGGCGGCATCATCGCGATCAACCTGCGCGATGAGGACGAGCTGGTCGGTGCTGCCCTCGTCGCCCCGGAGAACGACCTGCTGCTGGTTTCCAAGAACGCGCAGGCGATCCGGTTCAACGCCACGGACGAGGCGCTGCGGCCGATGGGCCGGGCCACCTCGGGCGTGATCGGCATGCGGTTCAGCGACGACGACGAGCTGCTGGCCATGGAGGTCGTCCAGGAGGGGCTGGACGTCCTGGTCGCCACGAACGGGGGTTACGCGAAACGCACCCCGATCGAGGAATACCCGGTCCAGGGCCGGGGAGGTAAGGGCGTGCTGACTGCGAAGATCACCGAGCGACGCGGTGGTCTGGTCGGCGCGGTGGTGATCGACCCGGACGACGAGCTGTTCGCGATCACCAGCAACGGTGGTGTCATCCGGACTCCGGTGAAGCCTGTACGCCGTACGCGTGACCGGAACACAATGGGGGTAAAGCTGATGGACCTCCCGGACGGCGTGACTATCGTGGCGATTGCTCGCAATGCCGACGAGCCTGACGAACAGGACTAGTTGATGACGGAGACACAGGCGAAGTCGGGGAACAAGGGGACCTCGGCCAACCCGGTCGACGAGGAGGCCGCCGGGAAGGGCAGCGCGGCGGCGACCGGCCGCGCGGCCGTGGGCCGGGCGACAGTCCCCGCCGACGCGCCTGCCCCGAAGTTCACCCGGGCCCCGGGCATGGCACCCCCGCCGGACAAGCCCGGCGACGAGTCGGCGAGCGACAGGGCCGAGACAGCCGGCGCGGACAAGAGCACATCCGCGACCGCTCCGGCCGGCCCGATGGGCGGTGCCGCCGGTCCGGGCGCGACCCAGCCGATCAAGGCCGGCGGTGGTCAGGCGGTCAGCGCCGCCGTCACCGGTACCCTGCCCCGGGTGGGTGTCGGAACAGCCAAGCCGCAGCCGGACGGTGCCCGGCCGACCGCGACGGGCACGGCCCGTCCCGCCAGCGGCGGCGGACTGCCGCCGGGGGTTCCCGGCGCCGCCGCCGTCGGGGCCGCCCGCGTGGGTGAGGCGGTACGCGCCGCGCGTACCTCGGTCAGCTCGGCCGCCTCCCGCGGGCCGCGCCGGGCCCGGCTGAACCTCAAGCGGATCGACCCCTGGTCCGTGATGAAGTTCGCTTTCGCCGTCTCCATCGTGCTCTTCATCGTGGTGGTCGTCGCCACCTCGGTGCTCTACCTGGCGCTGGACGCGATGGGCGTCTTCGAGAGCGTCAACAAGAGCCTGACCGACCTGGTCAACGCCAGCGCGCAGGGCAGCAGCGGCGGGTTCCGGATTACGGCCAAGGGCGTGATCCTCAGCTCCGCCCTGATCGGTCTGGTCAACGTCGTCCTGTTCACCGCGCTCGCCACCCTCGGCGCGTTCGTCTACAACGTCTGCGCCGACCTGGTCGGCGGGATCGAGCTGACGCTCGCCGAGCGCGACTGACCGCGAGTCGACGCCGGGGCACCGTAATGCGGTCGCCCCGGCGTCGGCTATCCGGGTACGTTCGTGGTGGTACGGGCGCGAGAGGCGCCACGGGGACCCCGATTTGGGGCCGGCCGCGGCGATGGGTTAACCTTGCTCGTCGCCATGCGGGGCTATAGCTCAGTCGGTTAGAGCGCAGAGCTGATAACTCTGAGGTCGCTGGTTCGATTCCAGCTAGCCCCACCGCACAATGGTCCGACGGCTGTCGAGCGCAAGGGGTTGCCCCATGGTCAAGAAGCTCCTGATTGTGGCCGGCCTGCTCGGCGTGGCTGCTCTCGTGGCCAAGAAGATCAAGGACTCGAACGACGAGCGCGCCCTGTGGCACGAGGCGACGACGGCGCCCGACCTGCGCTGAGCGTCCCTCCGGCTGCCAGATCCACGGCGGCGTCGTCCGCCACCGGGGCCCTAGCTCAACTGGCAGAGCACTGCCTTTGCAAGGCAGGGGTTACGGGTTCAAGTCCCGTGGGCTCCACCTAGCTCCCGTGCAGTTCACGGGGCATCCTCTCCGTCCTCTTTCGGCTCATTTGATCGACGGTTGTCTTCCTTCGTCAGCGGCTCGTCAGCAGGGGGCGCGAAAGCTCCTCGGATGAGCCGATGGAAGTCGGCCGGGGTGTGCGTGTATCGATTGAGTGTCGTGGATGCCTGTTCGTGTCCCACGGCCGCCTGAACGATGTTGACCGGAACGCCCTGGGAGACGAGCCAGGTCACGTAGCCGTGCCGCAGGTCGTGAAAGCGCAACCCGCCGGCCGCCTTGACCGCTACGTGCGTCACCGCGTCGCGGTGCGTCGTGAACTCCGCCGACCACTCGACGCCCTCCCGGTCTCGCCAGGTGGCCCGGAACCGGTGAGGGCCGGTCTCCGTCACGTTGCCGAGCAGTCCGGCCCGTACCAGCGAGGGCCGCCACACCTGGCGCCGGAAGTTGCTGCGCAACATCGGGTCGCCCGCCTGGTTGGTGAACACCCGGTCCGTCTCGACATCCTTCGTCTGCTCGCGGTGCCGCAGCAGCTCGGCCCGCAGAAACCGCGGGATCGGGACCGTACGTCGACTCTGCGCCGTCTTCGGGTACGGCTTGTCCGCCGAGTGCCCGTTGACCTCGATCACGACGCGCTGCACGGTGAGCGTCGCGTCCTGGTCGTCGTCGTCCGGCAGGTCGATATCGGCCCACCGCAGCCCGAGACACTCGCCCCACCGGAGCCCTGCCCCGGCCGCCGCCGCGACCACCGGGCGGTGCCACTTCGGGACGCTCGGCAACAGCAGCTCCTGCACCTGGTCGAGCGTGAGCGCGAGTTGTCCGCCCGCGCGCTTGCGCTGTGCCGGCAACCGCACGCCGTCGCACGGGTTGAACGCGATCAGTCGGCTACGCACCGCCGACGCGAGGATGGACGACAGCAGCGAGTGACACGACGCCACGGTGGCAGGTGACAGCTCGCGGCCCATGCGGGTTACCCACTCCTGCACGGCCAGGTGGTCAATGCGGGCGACCGGCCACGCCCCCCACTGCGGCAGCAGACGCGCCCGCAGACGCGACGTCCACCCGGCAAGCGTGGTCGCCTCCACCGACCGGGACGCAAGCCAGCGCTCGGCGTACGTGCCGAACCGCGTTTTGCCGGCGGCGGGGTCGACGTACGTTCCCTGACTCACGGTCGTCTCGGTGGCAGCGAGGTACGCGGCGGCCTCCTTGCGCGTGCGGAAGGTCTTCGCCCTTTGCCGTCCGGACGGGTCGCGCCAGTTGGCGCGGAAGGTGCCAGCGGGTGTTTTGACGATGTGTCCCACGGTTGTGGATCTCCCTTGACTGGTTACGGTGCGTTATCTGTGGTGGTGCTGGTCGGGGCTGGCTAGCAGGAGTTGCGGGGGTCGAGAATCGCGCTCTGGTGGGGTTTGAGGGCGTTTTCGCTGGTGGGCTGCTATCTGCTATCTCGCTGGTGGGGCCGGCGATTGGCTGCTAGCAGATCTGCTATCGATAGCAGGGCGGGCTGCTATCGATTGCAGCCCTGGCGGCCCCCGGGGTCGGTTACGGACGGTGTATCTCTGGCGCGGCGGGAGGCATCTTCTGGCCTTGAGGTGGCCCCCGCCTCCCGTTGCTCCGGTCGGCGGGTTGACGGCGGGCGGGGGCCATCTCGTGTCCTTGCTGAACCACTGCGCAGTGGTTCAGCCGGTCGCCTGGCGTCCGGCCCTAGCGGCGGCTGGGCCCACTCCCCGGTATGTGGTTCCAGCGGGGTTGTCGGCGGCCTGGCGGTGGTGGCGCTAGACCGATAGAGGCCAGGTCGGGGCCAGGTTGTGCCGCTAGTGGTGCCGCTAGGTCTAGCGGGTGGTGGCGCTAGGTCTATCGGCTCAGCAAGCAGCGGCCAGGGCCGTTGTGTCACGGTGGTTGGGGGGGTCTGGGCCGGGTGGCTCGTGGTCGCTGCTTGCTGCTGATTGCCTGGCCAGGCTGGGTGTGGGGTGCTAGCGGGGGTGCTTTCGCAAGCAGGGCTGGCCGCTTGCGAAAGCACCCGGGGCGGTCGGGCTATGCGCCGGTGCGGCGGCGCTGGCGCTGCTCCTGGCGCTCCAGCCGGTCCAGTTCCCGGCCTACGTCCTCGGTGGTGGCCTCGGGAAGGTTGTCCAGCCAGTCATGCAGGCGGCGCTTGGGGATGAGCCACCGGCCGCCCAGCTTGATCGCGGGGATCTCGCCGGAACGCACGAGGGCGTAGGTGGAGCCGAGCGACAGGGACAGGATGTGCGCCGTCTCGGCGACGGTGTAGACGGCCCGTGCGACCGTCGCGGGGCGGGCGGTGGTGGGGATGCCCCCCGCCCCGGTCGGGGTGGTGGCGTCGGCGGCGGGGCGTTGTGGGAACGGGATGACCGTGCTCACGGGTGCTTCCTCCTGGGGTAGCGGTAGCGGCTGTCGGGGGTCGGTGGAGGGCTGTGGGGCGGGTTTTCGTGTTGGCGGCGGGGGTGTCGCTACCCGCTACATCGGGTCGTTTGCGCTGCTCGGCCCGGTAGCGGCGGATGTAGCGTTGGCGCTACCTGGTAGCGGCGGGCCGCTACATGTCGCGGTCGCGGCTGGTGGTGGCCGGCGGGGCGGCGCGGGGCGGGTTTCGGGTGGGCGGTGGTGGTGGGCGCGACCCGCGACCGGGGGTTGTTGGTGCTGGCCGGGCGGTCGCGGGGTGGGTCGCGTCGGCGCGACCGGTCGCGGCCGGGGCGCGACCTGGCGGCGGGTGACGCAACGCCCGCGGTCGAGCTGGCCGGCGCGGTGACAACCGGGGTTGCGGCCAGGTGGCTTCCGCCGCTCGTCGACGCGGTTTCGTCACGGGCCGGGCGGCGCGGGTGACGAAACCGCGTCGACGAGCGGCGGGCGGGGTGCTGCGGCTAGGAGGGCGGCGGGCCGCTGTGTGGCTTCCTGCCGGCCGTTCTCGCGCCGTACGTCTCGGGTGGAGGGTCGGCAGACATGTCCGGCAGAACGACGCATAACGGGCCGCTGAAAGCGCCGTAGAGCCAAGATCCGGGGCTAGTGGGTGTAAGGCGTAGGGCGGGGCGGCTGTGTGGCTCTCAGCGGGCCGTTCCGCGCCGGCCTGGCCGCCGGGGGCCGGCGCGGCGGGTGGTGGGGGCGTTGACACGTTGACAATCCCTTCGCGATCGAGTGTTTGCGCTGGTGGAGGCCGGTCCCGGGCTGTCAACGCCCGCCGTTGACAGGCGTTGACAGCGTTGACAGCCCGGGGCCGGCTAGCGGGGTGACGGAATGTGACCGGGGTCGGCCAGTGACGCCACTTCTCGGCCAGTCGCGCCAGTCGCGCCAGCTTCCGGAACGTGGCGCGACTGGCGCGACTGTGGCGTGACTGGCGCGACTGGTGACGCACCGTGACCGGGGTTGAGTCGCCAAAAGGTGCGCGACGGGAAGCCCTCCCGCTCGACGGTGACCCCAGCGCGGGCGCGGGCGCGTTGCAAGGTCCGCTCCGCGATCCCCTCAGCGCGGGCCGCCTTACGCACGTCCGCCCACGCCGCTTCGCCGCCCTGCCCGACGAGGTAGTCGCGCAGCCACGCCGCAGCGTTGTCACGCTCCATGCGGGTGTCCCCGTCGCCGGCCGCGCCGTCACCGAGAATGTCGGCCACCGACCGGTCAGACTCGCCGGTGATGGTCAGCTTCCCGACGTACGCCGGTCCTTCGTCGGTGGGCACCTCGACCGACTCCACGACATACCGCAGCGACGGCAGGTCCAGCCGTCCGAGGTTGTTCTTCGCCTGGCTCATGACGCACGAGCCGTCGCCGGCTTCGTCGTCGCGGGCTATGGCGATCACGGCGCGGGCGACGGCGGAGAACGCCCGCGACCCGGTGATGAGGTTCAGCGCGTCCGCGCTGGCGGACTTGTTGAAGTGCGCCAGGCCGACCACCGCGCACCCGGTCCGGTCGGCCATGTTCACCAGGGGCTCCAGGGCGGTGCGTAGGTCGCGGTCCCGGTGGGTGTCGATGCTGGCGTGGATCAGGGACAGCAGCGGGTCAGCGGCCAGCAGCGCCACGCCGAGACGGCTGATCTCCCGACCCAGGGCCGAGCAGTCCCGGGGCAGGGTCAGCGCGTCAAACCCGCTGTCGTGCTGCACGTCGACCCGGTACACCATGTCCAGATCCGCGCCGGCCGCGTACAGGCGCGGGCCGATGGTGTGTGACCACGAGTCTTCGGTGGCCGCGTAAATCACCGGTCGGGGTTGGCCGTGGTGCCGGCCCGGCAGGGTGCCCCGGGTGATCTGCGCCGTTAGCCACGCCAGCGTCAGCGACTTGCCGATGCCCTCCCGACCCGGGATCACGGTCAGCGCGCCGGACGGGATGCGGTCGGTCCAGGTCCACGCGACCGGCTTCATCTTGATCTGTGAGGCCGGGGTCAGCAGGATCCGGCGGGCGGACTCGCCGGGCTCACCCCGATCGCTGCTGGCCCGTTCGTGAACCGGTTCACCATCCGGGCCGGACGCTGCGCGTACTCGGTTCAGACCGACCGGCGGCGGGGGCATCTCCGGGTCAGACCCGCTGAAACACTGGCGGGCGGGATCAGGTCCGCCGGTCGCGTCGCTGCGCAGTGTTTCAGCATGTTCGGGGTGTCGGACACCCGGGTACGAAGATCGGTCCGGGGTGGTTGGTGGTGGTGAGTCCGGCGTCAGCCGGTCAGTTGATGGTCGGTTCGTGGCGGTCACAGGACGGCTCCCGTTCCTGGATTGTGAGGGTGGTCTGTGCTGGCCGGACCCGGGTTCGTGACGTCAGACTCGGCGCGGGTCCGCTTGCCGGTTTGATCTCGCGTGACGGAACCCGCCAGGCGGCATCCGTCACCGGTCCGCCGGCGGCCTTGCGTCACCGGATGCCGGCAACCGGAGTTGTCACCGCGCCAGGCAGCTCGACCCGCGCCGCGCGGGCCGCCAGTGCCGGCACGGCCTTGCCGCTGCCGGGCGTCCAGCCGGCAACCTCGCCACTCATCTCGGCCAGCGCCGCCGCACCCTCCAGCAGCACGACCGGCACGCCGCCCGGGCAACGCCCGGCAACCATCGGGGCCGCCATCACGCCACCGCCACGAACAGCGCCGCCGCCTCACGCTGGCGCGGCAGCACCCGCGCTGCCCGCTCAACGAAGCCGACCCGGTCCACCTCCACCACGCCGTTCAAGCAGTGCGAGCAGCTACCGAAACCGTCGCAGTCATCGCACGGAGCCCACAACGACGCCGCGTGCGCCTTCACGCACGCCGCCGCCTCGCACCACCGCGTCTCGCAGTACAGGCAGACCTGCGCGAAGTTCAGCCGTGGTGGCCGGAACGTGTCCGCCAGCGCGGCGAGCGCGGCACTGTCGACGGCCGGGACCTGCGGGATACCCTTGACCTGCATCTTCGTACTCCTTCGCTCGGGGAGCTGTTGATGTGCTGGCCTCGGCGGGGTGGCACCCCCGCCGGGGTCGCTTGTATAGGTGACACGGTAGCCGGCTAGCCGGTAGCTGTCTAGCCGTATCGCCGGTAGCTGCTTGGTGGCTAGACTGCCCGCATGACGGCTCTTGAGGATCTTCAGAAGCTCGCTGACCGCGTACGCGAGGCCACTCAGGCGCTCGATGCTCTGCGGCAGCAGCGAGACCAGCTCATCCGCGACGTGCGTCGTTCGACCGATCACACCGTTCCCGAGATCGCCGAGGCGGCCGGCGTGTCGCAAGCGACTGTGAAGACGGTCATCCGTGGGGTGCGTTGATCTCGATGCCATGCAACGAGGAAAGCCGACATCGGCAGTGGTCAGCACCATGTGAAGACCCGTGTGAAGTTCGGCAACCCATGTGGGCGTATCCCGCCGCACTGCTGGGCCGGTATCGTCCCAGGTAGGCCCTGGGGAGGGACGGACACGTGAACGAACCGAACGATGCTCTCGCGACGCTCGTCCATGAGGCGGGCTTCTCGTGGGCCGGGTTGGCGAGGCGTGTCAACGATCTCGGTGCCAATGAAGGGCTTGCTCTCCGGTACGACTACACGGCCGTGAATCGTTGGGTGAAGCGCGGCGAGAAGCCGCGATCTCCCGTGCCGACGCTGCTCGCACGAGCGCTGTCTGAACGTGTCGGCCGGCAGGTTAGCCCATCTGACTTCGGTATGACCGAGGAAGAAACCCTTGCTGCGCGAGGGTTGGAGTACGCAGACGACCCGCACGCGACAGTGAACACGATCATCGATCTCGGGAGAGCTGACGTGAAGCGCCGCGACATCGTGAAAGCACCGTTCGTGCTCGCAGCACTCGGTGCCCCTAGCAGGGACTGGCTCCTAGCCACGCTTGACGAGACGGCGACCGAGCGTGGCCCGCGCCAGGTGGGCATGCGCCAGGTGGCCGGTATCCGGGAGATGTTCGCGCTCTTCCAGGACATGGACGTGATGCGTGGCGGCGGACACGCGCGTACTGCCCTGGTGGAGTACATGCAGAGCTACGTCCTGCCCTTGCTCAAGCGAGACCACGAGCCGGCGGTACAACAGGCGCTTTACGAGGCCGCCGCCGAGCAGTCGTACTTGGTGGGCTGGATGGCGTACGACGACGGTGAGCACGGCCTTGCGCAGCGATACCTGATTCAGGCGCTGCGTCTGGCTCAGGCGGCCGGTAGCGCCGCGCTGGGCGCGCACGTGCTGGCCGGCATGTCCGATCAGGCGAACCTTCTAGGGCACTCGCGTGAGGCGCTGATGTTGGCGCGGGCTGGCCGTCGAGGAATCGCCGAGGGCGAATCGCCCGCCTGCCTCGCTGACCTGCACATCTTGGAGGCACGCGCGCTCGCAGCGCTCGGCGAGTCGACGGCCGCCGCCGCGTCCGTGGTGAAGGCGGAACAGGTGTTCGGCCGCGTCGTACACGATGATGAGCCGGCATGGGCGAAGTTCATTGACGCGCCGTACATCTTCGGTGAGGCGGCGCACTGCTTCCGTGACCTCGGTCAACCCTCCGAGCTTGAGCGCTTCGCCAACGAGTCGGCGGCGGGTGCTCGGCGACAGGGACGCGCACGCCGAGGCGCGCTCAGTGAGGCGGCACTCTCGATTGCTGACCTTGATCGGGCCAACGTCGAAGCTGCCGCGTCGCGAGCGGCGCACGTCGTGGACCTGGCCGCGTCGGTCAATTCATCGCGCGCAATCGAGACGGTGCGCGACCTGCAACGGCGCATGAAGCCGTTCGGCAACCTGCATGAAGTCCAGCAGTTCAACGCGCGAGCCGGAGCGCTGCTCGGCCTTGCCGCCTAGCGCGAGGGCGTCAGCGGAAAGTCAGCGAAAGCGCTGACAGCGGTTGTGATTCCTCGCCTACGGATGGCGGGTGCGAGACGAAGAACGGCACGCCTTATCGCTTGCCGACAACGCCCAGCACCCGCCATCCGCCTTTGCAAGGCAGGGGTTAGGGGTTCAAGTCCCCTGGGCTCCACTCTTACCCGGTTCCACCAGGCGTTTTGCCGAAGCAAGATCATGCGGCACAGATCCGGCGCAACCCGGCATTGATCTTGCTCCTTTCAGGCTTGCGCCCTGCGGGTCTCGGCGGTTTGCAAGACGGTGCCGACTAGGCCGCGCCGACGCTCTCGCTTCGGCCACCAGTGGACGTACGTCTCCAGCGTGATCCGCAGCGTCTTGTGCCGGAGCATCCGCTGTACCTCTTGCGGCTCGGCGTGGTTGGTGATGAGCGTCGTGGCGAAGAAGTGCCGCAGCGCGTGGAACGTGCCGTGTTCCTTCGGCCAGCCGGCGGCTTCCCGCCAGTCCGCCCACTCCCGCGACCAGGTCCGGTCGGTGAACGGGTTTCCCCGCGTAGTGGTGAACAGCAGCGGCACCGACCGGCGAACCGGATCGCCCGAGGTGATGTCGACCAGCTCAACCGAAACGGGCGGGAAGTCGCGGACGTGCTCGGCGAGGACCTGGCCGACGACCGGGTCCAGGTCGACAGTGCCGGACGATCCTGCTTTCGGTTCGCTGAGGTAGAACCCGCCGTACTGCTGGGGCGCGTACCGGAGCTGTTGAGCGATGTGCAGCTCTGCCCGCTCCTGGTCGGCGCAGCGGGCACCTTCTTCCATCCCGAGCGCTTCACCCAGGCGGCAGCCTTGACCAGCACCAAGCCAAATGGCTGCCCGGTAGCGGGGCGGTACCGCATCGAGTAGTGCTAGAACTTCGCCCTCTGTGGGAACCCACTTCGGAGCACGGGAGAAGCCTCGCAGCATCTGAGCCAGCTTGACCCGTCGCACGGGTTGTCCGCAATCATCTTGTCGGTCACGGCCGCGCTTAGCACCGCGTCAAGCAGCTCAAAGTACAGCTTGAGCGACGTCCGAGGCGTTCCCTCGTCCAGGCGCCGGGTCAGCCACTCCAACACCGAGGTCAGATGAATCGCCCGGAGGGGCCGGTCACCGAACGCCGGGTAGAGGTGGCACCGGAGGTTGGACTCCACCCGCTTACGGGTTTCCAGCGCCCAGCCGGCTTCACGGGAGAGCCGCCACCGTTCCCCGTACTCCCGCAGCGTCACGTTCCGCTCGGACTGCTGGACCTTCATCTCTTCGGCCACGCCGGCACGGGCGCGGGCGTCGAAGGCTTCCGCGTCGGTCTTGCGCTCGAACAGCTTTTCTCGGGACTTCCCGGCGGCGTCGGCGTAACGGACCCGCCAGCGCTTGCCCCGGCCGTGTCGCTTGGAGGGGAGCCGCTTCTTGTCTGGCCCGCGGTTGGTCAGGTACCACAGGTCATCGATCGACATGTCAGGCCGCCTTCTTGTCGAACCAGGCCCGCACGTCGGCGGGGTCGTATCGGAGGTGCCGGCCGACGCGGGACGCGCGGGGGCCGATTCGGCGGTGGCGCCATTGGTAGAGGGTGCCGACCGGAATGCCGAGGAACGCCGACACGTCGGTGACGCTCCACAGGCGTTCGGTGGGGGTGGCGTTCATTGGGATTCCTTTCTTTTCTGTCGTGCCGCCCGGATGCGGTCACCGATCGCGGTGGCGAGTTCGAGTTGTTCGGGGGAGTCGTAGCCGATGCCGAGGATTTGCCAGTCGTTGACCACGATTACGTCGGTGTCGTCGGGCAGGCCGGCTTCGGTAAGCGCGGTCTGGAGCTGATGCGCGCGACGCTCGGTGCGAAGGTGTTTGAACGTCGTGGAGTAGATGCGGGACTTGGTGAGGAAGTGACCGCGGAAGCCGAGCATGTGCGCCCAGTGGCGTAGTTTGAGTTCGGCGTATTGGTCGAGGCCGCCGAGGTCCCATGCGGTTTGGATCATGGCCCGGTGGTGGTCGGAGACCCGTAGTTGGTCGATGTGCAAGGGCGAACCGATGGCGATTTACGACCTGATGGGCAAGGATGTGCCGCTGTTCCACTATGCGGTGACCGACGACGACACCTCGCACGGCACGCAGTTTGTGGAGGCATCTCGCCAGTGGTTCGACTCGATGTGGTCGACCATCGCCTATCGGTACGACGGATGAACGCCGACCTTGGCCGACTGCTTGGCGAGGTCGGTGCGGTGCTGCTCGACTTCGACGGGCCGGTGTGCAGCATCTTCGCCGGCTACCCGGCGCCGCAGGTTGCCGCCGAGCTGGTCGACGTGTTGCGACAGTGCGGCGTGGACGTGCCGCCAGACCTCGCCAGCGAGCCGGACCCGCTTGAGGTACTACGCCGCACGCCCGCAGCCGGCAACCACGGCATCACGCGGGCGGTAGAGGATGCGCTCTGCGCGGCCGAACGTCGGGCCGTTGAGACTGCCGGACCCACCCTCCACGGCCGGGAGGTGATCGTGGCGGCCCGACAGGCTGGCCTTCCCGTGGCGGTTGTCAGCAACAACTCTGCCGGTGCGGTGAGCGCCTACCTGGCAGCGCACCGCCTTACCATGCACGTCTCGCCAGTCGTCGGCCGGGCGTACGCCGACCCAGAGCGCATGAAGCCCAACCCCGCCCCGATCCATCAAGCCGCGCGCGCGGTGGGCGAGTCCCCTGGCCGGTGTGTACTGATCGG
>NZ_JBDPMC010000073.1:0-31828 GCF_039871625.1 Micromonospora sp. B11E3
CGGCAGCGGTCCGCCCGGCCGGGACACACCGGCGGCCACCGGCGCGGCCACCGCCGCGACGGCCGCCGATCCGGACGCCGAACTGGACTGGACGCCGAACTGGAACAGCTGCGAGCCCGGGCCGCACACATCGCCAGCCAGATCGCCGCCCTGAAGGCCCGGCGCTTGGGTAGCTGTCCCAGCCCGCCAAATCTTTGATCTTGATGTCCGGGGGCGGGGACGTGGAACGGCCCGAGAGCGAAATGCTGCTCTCGGGCCGTTCGGGTGTGTTTGTCAGCCGATGGTGTCGCGCTCGTGGAGGTCGAGGGGTTCGAGGTCGTCTTCCTCGTCGTCTTGGTCGTCAGGCTCGGCGGGCGACGTTGACGACCTTGCCGGTGTAGCCGTCGTCGCCGAGTTCGACGCAGACCATGATCGGGGCTTCGTACCGTACCCACCTGCGCATGAGGGTCCTTTGTGTCGTCCTCGACGGTTGTCGACGGTCAGGGTATCGACGTGGCGTGTACCCGTGTGCCGGGGTGTTGGTCGTGGTCTGTCAGGGTGTTGCGGTGCGCCGGGAGTGGGATCTCGATGACTTGATCGCGTCGTGGACGTTGGTGGACGCGGATCAGGAGTTGCTGTCGCAGTTGCACGGCCGGAGCCGGTTGAGCTGCGCGTTGATGCTGAAGTTCTTCGAGATCGACGGCCGGTTTCCCCGGCACGTCGGTGAGGTGCCGCCGGCGGCGGTGGACTACGTGGCCCGGCAGTTGGGCCTGGCGGGCGACGACCCGGTGCGGTTCGAGGTGACCGGGCGCAGCGCCGAGCGGTACCGGACGCAGATCCGCGACGCGTTCGGGTTCCGGGTGTTCACCCGGGGCGACGAGGACAAGATGACAGCCTGGCTGGCCGAGCAGGTGTGCCCGAGCGAGCTGAACGAGGACCGGCAGCGCGAGGCGGTGCTGGCCCGGTGCCGGGCGGAGAAGTTGGAGCCGCCAGGCCGGATGGACCGGATCGTCGGGGCGGCCAACCGGATCGCCGACGGTCGCTTCTGCGAGGTCACGGTGTCGCGGCTGCCGGCCGACGTGGTGGCGGCGCTGTGGGCGGTGCTCGGCGACGAGAACGACACCATTGACGATGGCGAGGCGGCCGACGGACCGGATGACGCGGAGCGCGGCTTCTTCAGCGAGCTGAAGGCCGACCCGGGGCGGCTCGGGTTGGAGACGCTGCTGGCGGAGATCGTGAAGCTGCGTCGGGTCCGGGCGATCGGACTGCCGGCGGACCTGTTCACCGATGTGGCGGAGAAGCGGATCGCCCGGTGGCGGGCGCGGGCGGCGGCGGAGTACCCGTCGACGCTGCGCCGCGACCACCCGCCGGAGGTGTCCCTGACGCTGCTGGCAGTGTTGTGCTGGTGCCGGCAGGCCGAGCTGACCGACTCCCTCGTCGAGCTGTTCATCGACCTGGTGCGGGTAATCAACACCCGGGCGGAGCGGCGGGTCGAGCGGGAGCAGATCGCGGAGTTCCGCCGGGTCGGCGACAAGGAGAACGTGCTGTTCAAGCTGGCCGGGGTGTCGATGGCCCACCCGGACGGGGTGGTCCGCGACGTGGTGTACCCCGCGGTCGGCGAGGACACCCTGAGGAACCTGGTCGCGGAGGCCAAGGCGACCGAGTCGCGGCGACGCCAGCGGGTCCGCACGGTGCTGGCCAGCTCGTACTCGCACCACTACCGGACGATGCTGCCGAAGCTGCTGGACGCGCTCGAGTTCCGCTGCAACAACACCGCGTACCGGCCGGTGATGGACGCCCTGGCGGTGCTGCACCGGTACAAGGACCGCGACGGCCGGCTCACCCACTACGAGCGCGCCGACCGGGTGCCCCTCGACGGGGTGGTCCGGGCCGAGTGGCGGCCAGCGGTCGTCGACGAGCGCGGCCGCGTCGAGCGGGTGCCGTACGAGCTGTGCACGTTGCAGGCGCTGCGCGACGCGCTGCGCCGCCGGGAGATCTGGGTCGTCGGCGCCAGGGCGTGGCGCAACCCGGAGGCGGACCTGCCAGTCGACTTCGACCTGCACCGCGACATGCACTACACCGCGATCGCGCAGCCGACCGACCCGACCGAGTTCGTCACCGCCCTGCGCACCCGCCTCGATGCGTCCCTGGCCAGGTGGGCCCAGGCGATGCGGACCGGGACCGCCGGCACCACGATCGGCACCCGCAAGGGTCAGGTGTGGATCTCGGTGTCGAAGCAGCCGGCCCAGCCAGTGCCGGCGAACCTGGACGCGCTCAAGGACGAGGTGATCCGCCGGGGCGGCCGGTGCTGTCCAGGCGTGAGGGCCGCCCCGCCATCTACGGGCGGGTCTTCTGCTGGCGTTCGGCGGCGGCGATAGCCACCGCCAAGGCGTCGCGAGCGGCGTACAGGGCGCCGAGAACGTCGACGGTCGCGGCGCCGGGTACGGCGACGACGAACGCGCCTTCTCCCTGGGCGATCCGCAGTAGCCCCTCTTCTCGCAGGACCTCTTCAGCAGCTCGCACCGTGTTCAGTGCGACGCCGTAGCGGCCTTGCAGGTCGGTGATGCCGGGCAGCTTGGATCCGATCGGGAACTCTCCGGCGACAATCCGGTCGCGCAGATCATTCGCTATATCAAGATATTTAGGCACAGCTAGAACTCTAGACAGAGGCGAGCATCGGCACAACCCACCACGCCAAGGCTGTTCACCGCCCGGATATCGGCGTCGGCGCGCTCCACCCGTTGATCACCCCGCGGACGGACGATCCGACAGGGGTCGGGCTCGTAACGTCCTCGGCGCACAAGCTGATGACGGGAGATCTCGATGGACAGTGCTTCCCCCCGACCGTACGGTCGGCGCTTCGCCGCGGCGGCGATGGTCGCCGGCGGCGTCCTGTACGGCGTCGCGAACGCCTTCTACTGGCTCATGTTCCCCGACGAGGTGGCGGAGACCGCCGGGAACGTGACGGTGGCCGGCGGGAACCTCGGGGCGTGGCGGGTCGAGACCGTGCTGTTCACGCTCGCCCACCTGCTTCTCCTGCCGGCGATGGCCGGCCTGGTCGTCGCGCTCGGCCGCAGCCGGCCGGTGGTCGCCACGATCGGCGGGTTCCTGGTCGTGCCCGCGCTCTACCTCGCGACGGTCCACCTGTGGCACTACAACGCGTTCTTCGGCGCGCTCGCCGCGGCGGGTGTGGAACCGGCCACGGCGCGGCCGGTCGTCGACGCGCTCGACCGGGACCCGTTCGTGATCACGTCGTTCGCGCTCTGGATCCTGGGCTGGCTGGTCGGCCTGCTGGTGCTGGCCTTCGGGGCGTGGCGGGCCCGCCTCGTGCCGGTCTGGGTGCCCCTGGCGCTGACCGCCGGCCAGGTCCTGGACCTGCTGTCGGCCAGCGTCGCACCGAAGCTCGCGGTGAGCGTACTCATGGCCGCCGGCCTGTTCGGACTGTCCCGCGCCGTCTCGGGACGGGCCGACGCCCGGCGGACGCGCGCCGATGCCGCGACCGGGCCGGCGGACCGACAGCCGACGGGCGCGGCGCCGCCCCGGTGACGCCGGCCTCCGGTGCGGGGGCGCGGACTCGGGCCGGCCGATGCGGCACGGCCCGACGCCCCGGGACATATCCCGGTCCGCTCGGGACAGCCGCCCATTGTCGACGGGACGGCGGAAAGTAGATCGTGGTGGCAGCCCGCGGGGGGCTCGAAGAAAGGACATCTTGTGCGACGGATGGCAGGACTCATCAGCGCGGCCGGTGTGGCGGGAACGATCGTCGGACCCGGGCCCGGCCTGCGGCCGTCGCGGAAGGCGACGAGCTGACCGGCGTGCCGGCCGGTCAACCCGGAACTGCCGGGCCGGCCGGGGCGACCCCGCCGGCCCGGCACCTTGAGCGAGGATTGCGGCATGCTTCCCTCGCCTCGCGCGCTGCTGCTGGACTTCGGTGGCGTCCTGGTGGACGCGCCGCCGCCACCGCCGGCCCCGCCGGCACTGGTCCGGCGGTTGTCCCGCCTCGTCGGCGGGGCGGTGCCGGACGACCGGATCGCCGCGGACCTGCGGCAGGGCGCCAAGGCGTACGCCCACTGGCGGGACGAGGTGGGAAGGTCGGGCGATCCCGTCGAGTTGCCCCACGCCCAGGTGTGGGCGGACTTCGTGACCCGCGACTGGCCACAGCGGGCGCGGGCCGCCGTCGAGCGGGAGGCGACGCCGCTCGCGTACGCCTGGACCTGGCGCGAGGAATGGGCCGTGCGTCCCGGCGTCCCCGAGGCCCTCGACGCCGCCGCCGACGCGGGTCTGCCCCTGGCGGTGGTCAGCAACACGCTCTGCGGCGCCGCGCACCGGGACTTCCTCGCCGCCGCCGGGCTGGCCCGCCTGTTCGCCGCCCAGTTCTACAGCGACGAGGCCGGCCCCCGTAAACCCAACCCGCGGCTGGCGCGCCTGGCGGCCGACGCGATCGGCGTGCCGGTCGCGCACTGCTGGTTCGTCGGCGACAGCCTGAACCGCGACATCGCGTGCGCCCGCCGGGCAGGAACGGGGGCGGCGGTTCTGATGCGCTCGCCCCGCACCGACCGGGAGGCCGCTCCCCCGGACCTGGAACCGGACGCGCGGATCGAGGACGGCCACGGGCTGCTCGCCCTGCTGCGTCGGGCCTGGGGCGCCCACGGCCCGTCAGCGTCCGGACGTGACGGCGCCTCCGCTCGATAGCGCCGGCCCGGCCGCCGCGGTCGTGCCGCGCTGGCCGGGCCGGTCACTGTCGGTTCAGCAGGCCGGTGCGCCGACGGGGCCGAGTCCGCTCCACCCGTACCAGTCACTGCCCGACACCCAGGTCTTCTGGATCAGATCGGCAACGCAGTGCCGAAATGCCGATACGCAATCTTGTTCACGCTGTTCTTCACGAATACGTCGATCCCCGTCGCCGACCGCGACGTCACCGCCGGCGCCGACGTGATCGTGTAATCACCCATGTCAGCCCACTGATACCAACCATGCGCCGACGTCCACGTGATCTTCTTCAACCGATTGTCGATCCCCTGCGCGAACACATCGATCCGACCCGAACCCGCAATCGCCGCCGGCTCACCCTTGATCGCCGCATTCCCATACAACGTCGACCAACAACCCCACGCACCCGACGAAAAATTCCGATGCTTCAAACGACCATCCGACGTCACCGCGAACACCTCCAACCCACCCACACCCCGCGACACCGCCGAGAACCCCGGCATCGACGACGGGCTGGACGAGGCGCAGTTCTGGCTGACGTACGTCTCCACGCCGGTGGCGTAGTCGAACGGGTCGCCGTGGAACGAGGCGGGGCGGATGTAGTCCGGCCAGCTCTGCTGGCTGCCCCGCCTTCCCACCTTTCGTCCCCGCGGCCGCGGCCAGTACCGGTTTCCCCCGGTCCTCGGCGCCCGCCGGCAGGTTGAAGTCGATCTCGTAGTTCCGGTGGGCGCTGCTGCGATCGGAGTTGCCCTCCCAGGTGGCGCCACACTGGAACGGGAGTTCGAGGTAGGGCTCGGTGGCGCTCGCGGGCGACGCGACCACCACCGTCGACAGGGCGAGCGTCAGGCCCACCACCGGGGCCAACAGTTTCAAGCTTGTTCGGAGAGACACCATCATTCTCCATCGACGAAGGAGGGACTGCCACAGGGTGGCTCCCCGCGGTGGGGGTGATGGTTAATCGATTGTTGTAGTTCGGCGAGCGTGGATTCCCGGGAGCCGACCGGCGGCGCCGTCCGAAAGGCACCGGCCCACAGGCTCCCGGAGCCGGCCAGGCCCGGTCGCGCGGGTGGCGCTCCACGACCCCCGAGCGCCGGGCCGCCGCGTCTTGATCGACTCGATGTCGGCGACAGAGGGGTGTCCGAACCCTCCCGATGCCGCCATGTCGGCGACATGCAGCTTCCGCCGGGACACGAGCTCACGACGGATACCAGGTAACCGATTGGGCCGACCGTACGGCCATGGCCGAAACAAATGGACGCGACCGCAAAGACATTGCCGGCCATCACTTGCGTAGCCACTGGTTGTTGGGAGAATGACGGGCAACACGGGAAGCCGCTGCACCGCTCGGCCGAGAGATGAGGTCGTCGTGACGATGCGTGACCCACTGCCCTCCAACCCCCTGCTCATCGGCGGTGACAACCGGTCGGGCACCACGCTGACCAGCGTCGTGCTGGACTCCCACCCCGATTTGGTGGTCGGCCCGGAACTGGATTTCACCGAGCCCCGCGATCTCGGCCCGTACATCGTGGAGTCCTGCGAGTTGCTGCTGCGCGACGATCCCCGAGTACGGGGCACCGGCGTCGAGACGGCCGATCCGGACTGGTATTTCGGCGTCCAGTTCGCCAAGCAGTGCCACCGGTTCGGCGTGTCCTTCCAGGACCTGCGGGACATCGTCGGCGGAGTCGTCGCGGACCTCGGCTCGGACATCGTCGACTTCGACGACCGGTGCCACGTGCTGCACGCGGTCGGCGAGTTCCGGCGGCGGCAGACCGGCCTGCCACGCTGGGGCATCAAGATCCAGCGTCAGATCCACCGGGTCGACGACTTCGCCCGGCTGTTCCCGGGGGCGCACTTCGTCCACGTCGTTCGCGACGGGCGGGACGTGGCGGCGTCCAACATCACCGGTGGGCAGGAGTGGGCGTACAAGACGGTGGAGCAGGCCGCCGCCGGCTGGCTCGGGGTCGTCGAGCGTCCGCACACCGTGGCGCCGCCGGACCGGTACCTGGAGATGCGCTACGAGGACCTCGTCGGGGACCCCCGGCGGACGTTGCAGCGGGTGGTGGCGTTCCTCGGCGTCCGCTGGGACGACGCGCTGCTGCGGCACGCCGAACTGCCGCACTCGCTCTTCGACAACCCGTACAACCACCCGAGCGCCGAGGCGACGGCACAGGCGCTGTACGGCGCGAAGGTGGGTCGCTTCCGCAGGGAACTGTCGGGCGAGCAGGTGGCCCGGTTCGAGGAACTGGCGGGGCACGAGCTGACGCGGCTGGGCTATCCCCTGGTCTCGTCGGACCGGGCACACACGTCGAGCCCGGCCTGAGAGTGGAGGGGGATCAGTCATGACCCACCCGTCCGGCGGTAGCGCCCCGACGGTCATCGTGATCGGCGGCGGGCACAACGGCCTGACCTGCGCCGCCTACCTCGCCCGGGCAGGGCTGCGCGTCACGGTCCTGGAACGCCGGGACATCCTCGGCGGGGCGTGCGTCACCGAGGAGCTCATGCCCGGGTACCGGTGCTCCACCGCGTCGCTGGTGACGTCGCTGTTCCGGCCGGAGATCGCCGCCGACCTGGACCTCGCCGCGCACGGCCTGGAGTTCATCCCGCGCAACCCGTCGGTGGTCGCGCTCTTCCCCGACGGGCGGCACCTGTCGCTCGGCTCCGACGAACGGGCCTGCGTGGCGGAGGTCGCCAAGTTCTCCAAGGCCGACGCGGACGCCTACCCCGCGTACGGCCGGACGATGCGCCGGCTGGCCGACCACATCGAGCCGCTGCTGATGAACCCGCTGCCGGGGCTGGCGCGGCCCCTCGACCCCGGTGCGCGCAACGGGCACGCGCCCGGGCGGTACGGCAGCGCCGACGCGGCGGCGGTGCTGCGGGACGCGCTGCGGCGGGCGGCCGAGCTGCCCGGCGACGACCTGCCGATGCTCATGGAGCTGCTCACGGGCAGCGCCGCCGGGTTCCTCGACCGGTGGTTCGAGTCGGACGCGATCAAGGTGCCGCTGGTCATCGACGGGATCACCGGGGTGGACGCCAGCCCGTCGATGCCGGGGTCGGCGTACCTGATGCTGTATCACATGACCGGCGTCACCGAGGTCGGGCGACCGGCGTGGGGCCAGGTACGCGGCGGCATGGGCGGGATCACGGCGGCGCTCGCCTCGGCCGCGCGGTCGCACGGCGCGGTGATCCGCACCGACGCCCCCGTGGCCCGGATCGTCACCCGCGACGGCCAGGCCACCGGGGTGGTGCTCGCCTCCGGCGAGGAACTGTCGGCGGACGCGGTCGTGTCGGCGGCCGACCCGTACACCACCTTCGTCCGGCTGATGGCGGCCGACGCGCTGCCGGGCCGCTACCGGCGCGCCATGGAGAACCGGCGGTTCCAGGGCGTGGCGATGAAGATGCACCTCGCGCTGGACCGGCTGCCGGAGGTCCGGGGATTCCCGCCCGGGCTCGGGCCGCAGCACAACGCGACGATGCTGATCGCACCCACGATGGAGTACCTGGAGGAGGCGTACGCGGACGCCCGGGCCGGACGCCCGTCGGCCAACCCGCACATCGAGGCCACGGTTCCCAGCGTGCTGGACCCGACGGTGGCGCCGGAGGGCAGGCACCTGATGGGGCTCTACATCCAGTACGCGCCGTACCGGCTGGCGGGCGCGTCGTGGGACGACATCCGCGAGTCGTACGCCGACCGGGTGCTGGAGTGCATGGAGGAGTACCTGCCGGGGATCACCGACTCGGTGGTGGACCGGTGCGTGCTCACCCCGCTGGACCTGGAACGCCGGCTGGGCCTGACCGGCGGGGACCTGTACCACGGCGCGATGACGGCCGACCAGCTCTTCTTCCTGCGCGGCGGCACCGGGCCGTCCAGCCACCACACCCCCGTGGAGGGGCTGTACCTGTGCGGTTCGGGGGCGCACCCCGGCGGTGGCGTCTTCGGCGTGCCGGGGCGCAACGGGGCGCATGTTGTCATGTCCGACCTGGACCGGAGCTAGGCACCCGAGAGGGGGCAGCGGTGGATCCCGACGACGCCGCGCTCGACTACGGGCTGGTCTCCCCGCTGGCCGTCCCGGCCGACTCGCGCGTGCCCGACGGGCTGACGGAAGGGTCGGGCCCGGCGGAGTACGACCGCTACTTCCGGATCGTCCGCGACCATCCGGGGCTGCCGGACTGGACGAGGGGCTGCCTGCGCGTGGCGGCGGAACTGGTGGCGGACCTGGAGCGGAGCAGCCTGCCGGCGGAGGACCGGGTCCGGGTGCTGGAGGGGCTGCTCGCGATCCAGCGGGTGACCCTGGAACGCTGGGTGGCCGCCGCGACCGACGACGCCGAGCGGGGTACGGCCGCCGGGGACTCCGCCCGGTCCGGGCCCGCGCCCGGCGACGCCCAGCGGTCCGGGCCCGCGCCCGGCGACGCCCGGCGGTCCGGGCCCGTGGCGGGCCCGGGGGTGGCGCCGTGACGGCCCCCGCCGACCGGCTCACCCCCGCCCAGCGGGAGGCGGTGCTGCGGTGGAAGCTGGGACACCAGGTGTTCCACCTGCTGCTGGTCGCCCTGAACACCCGACTCGACGAGACGATCGGGCGGCTCGACGCGGGCAGGTGGGACACCACCGAGGCGGACCTGCGGGAACTGGCCCGGCTGTACGACGCGTCGACCGCGACCATGCGCTACGCCGCGGACTTCCCGCGCGCCGAGTACCAGCGGCTGGTCCGGCCGTCGATGATGCCGCCGTTCGCCGGCGAGGGCTTCTCCGGCCAGTACAACACCGACCACGCCCGGATGCTGGACGGCCTGCGCACCCTGCGCCGACGGTACGAGGCGCGCCGCGGCGACGCGCCCGAGCCGGTACGCGCGGCGTGGCGGCGACTGCTGGACACGCAGCGGGTGAACCGCCGCAACCACATGCACGTGTGCCGCCGCTTCGTCGACGACGGCGACTCGCTGCTGCAGCGGTACTTCCGCCAGCAGCACGCCGCCGGCGCCGGGGGCGGGCGCGACGCACGCGGCCACGAGCTGGGAGGTGCGCCTTGATCTGGGTGCTGGAGCGGTGGCACTTCACGCCGGACGCCGGCGACGTCACCGCGGCGATGCAGGAGATGGACGACCTGCTCGGGCCGGCCGCCCACGCCCATCCCGGCTGGTGCGGGCACGCCCGGTTCTTCTCGGCACTCGACGACCCCCGTCGCGGGGTGATGCTCTACCCGTGGCGGTCCCGGGAGCTGCACGAGGACCTGGTCCGCGACGAGGAGCCGAGGCTCGCCGAGTTCTACCGGCGGTACTGCGCCCGGCCCCGGGACATCTCCTACTACGCCGAGGTGGCCGTCGACGTGGACGGCCACCACGACGAGGCTGAGGAGGCGACATGACCGGCGACGGCGGGCGCCCGGGTGCCGCCCTGGTGACCGGCGGTTCCCGGGGAATCGGACGGGCGATCGCGGTGGCGCTGGCCCGGGCGGGCTGGGACGTGGCCGTCAACTACCGCGCCGACTCCGACGCCGCGCAGGTCACCGTCGGGCAGGTGGCCGCGCAGGGGCGGCGGGGCGTGGCGGTGGCCGGCGACGTGACGGACCCGGACGACGCCGCCCGCGTGGTCGCGCGGGCGGAGGAGCGGCTCGGGCCGCTCGGGGCGCTGGTGAACAACGTCGGCGAGTTCCACTTCAAGCCGCTCGGCGCGATGTCGTACGACGAGTGGCGCGGCGTGCTCGACTCGAACCTCGGCAGCGCGTTCCTGATGAGCCGGCTGGTCCTGCCCGGGATGCGGCAGCGGCGGTTCGGGCGGATCGTGAACATCGGGCTGGGTCCGGTGCACCTGGTCCGGGCCGCGCCGAACGTGGCGGCGTACGCGGTGGCCAAGACGGGGGTCGTGGTGCTGACGATGAGCCTTGCCGCCGAGGAGGCCCCGTACGGCATCCGGGTCAACTGCGTCTCCCCCGGCCTGATCGACAACGGCTTCCTCCCGCCCGAGCAGGCCGGGTGGATGCACAAGCGGGTGCCGATGGGGCGGCTGGGCGAGGCGGACGAGGTGGCCGAGGCGGTCGCCTTCCTCGCCTCCGACCGGGCGTCGTACGTCTCCGGCGCCAACCTCACCGTCTCCGGCGGCTGGGACTGGTTCAACCGGCCGACCGACCACGACGGCGACGTCACCGGACTCTTCCTGGATGGTGAACGATGACGACCTCGAGCCGGGACAACCAGGCCGACCGCTCCGTACCGGCCCAGCGGGCCGCCCCGGCGGCGGGCGGCCCGCCACCGGGCCGGCGCAGGCTCACCCCGGCGACCGTGGTCGCCTTCGCCGCGCTGTGCCTGATCTGGGGCTCGACGTACCTGTTCATCAAGATCGGGGTGGATTACTGGCCGCCGGTGCTGTTCGCCGCGGTCCGCAACCTCGTGGCCACCGTGGCGCTGGCCCTCGTGCTCACCGCGGTGGCGCTGGTGCTGCGGCGCGGCTGGGCGCTGCCCGGCCGCAAGGGTTGGCTGCCGCCGGCGGTCTTCGCGCTGTTCCAGGGCACCGCCTTCGCGTTGATCTTCTGGGCGGAGCAGTACATCACCTCCGGGCAGACCGCCGTGCTGATCGCCGCGAACCCGATCATCACGCTGCCCCTGGCCCGGTTCTGGCTGAAGGAGCCGCTGCGCCGGCACCACTACCTCGCGGTGACGCTCGGCGTGCTGGGGGTGGCGCTGGTGGCCGGCACCCGGGAGGGGTCCGGGTTCACGGGCAGCGCCGGCATCCGGCTGGTCGCCCAGTTGGCGGTGCTGGTCGCCGCCTTCTGCTACGCGTTCTCGTTGCTGTACAGCCGCCGGTACATGCGGGGCGACAAGTACGTCAACACGGCGATCCACCTGGGCACGGCCGGCCTGTACCTGCTGCTGCTGTCGCTGGTGCTCGACCCGGGCGGGGGCACCCGGGTGGAGTGGAACACCCGGAGCGTCCTGGCCCTGCTCTACCTGGCGCTGCTGGGCTCGGCGCTGGCGTACTGGCTGCTGTTCTACCTGATCGAGCGGCTCGGTCCGGTGGAGGTGTCGTACAACACGCTGGTCAGCCCGGTCGTCGCGGTCCTGCTCGGCGTGCTGGTGCTGGACGAGCCGCTGACCTGGATGGTCGTGCTCGGCACCGCCGCGGTCGCCGCCGGCATCTACGTCGTGGTCCGGCCGCCCCGCAGCTCGACCACGCCCCCACCCCGGTCGGCCGCCGACCGGTGACGGCGGAACCGGGATGACCGACCCGCCGGAACTGATGATTCCCGGCCCCGGCGCGCTGCACGACGACGCGCTGGAGATCCTGGGCTCCCC
Source organism: Micromonospora sp. B11E3 (assembly GCF_039871625.1). Lineage (NCBI taxonomy): Bacteria > Bacillati > Actinomycetota > Actinomycetes > Micromonosporales > Micromonosporaceae > Micromonospora > Micromonospora sp. B11E3. Next base: position 11,974 of record NZ_JBDPMC010000073.1, read on the forward strand.
CCTGCTCGCGCACTACGGGGGCGACTGGCCGCGCATCCACGCCGACCTGGTCGACGCGGTCGGTGCGCTGCTGGGCTGCACCGGCCCGTACCTGCTGCCCGGCACCGGCAGCGCCGCGCTCGACGCGGCGCTGTTCAACCTCTTCGAGCCGGGCCAGCGGGTGGTCGTGCCGGACACCGGATACTTCGGGGCGCGGCTGGTGGACATGGCCCGGGCGCACCGGCTCGACGTGGTGCGGGTGCCGGTCCCGGTCGGGGATCCGGTGCCGCTGGACCCGGTCGCCGACGCGCTGTCCCGCGGCGCGCACGGGCTGCTCTGCGTCCACGTGGAGACGTCCACCGGGGTACGGCACCCGGTGGCCGAGCTGGCCGCGCTGGCCGGGCCGGACGTGGCCGTGGTGGTCGACGGCATCGCCTCCGCCGGCGGGGAGGCCCTCGGCGTGGACGACCTCGGCGCCGACCTGGTCGTCACCGCCTCGCAGAAGGGTCTGGACGGGCCGCCCGGCATCGGCATCCTGGCCCCGAGCGCCCGTGGCCGGGCCCGGATCGCCGCCCGGCCCGACCCCTGCCGCTCGTGGTACTTCGACCTGCGGCGGTGGGAGGAGCACCGGGCCCACGACCCCGCGGAACCGCACCCGGTCACCATGCCGACGACGGCCCTGATCGCGCTGCTGACCCGGGTACGGGAGGCCCTGCGGACCGGCCTGCCCGAGCGGGTCCGGCGCCGCGCGGCGCTGGCGCGGCGGTGCCGGGAGGGCCTGGCCCGACTGGGCCACCGGCCGGTGCCCGCCGACGGGCACGAGGCCAACCTGGTGGTGGTCGCGTGGGCGGCGGACCCCGACGGTCTCGCCGACCGGGTGCTGCGCCGCGCCGGGATCATGGTCGCCCGCGGTCTCGGGCCGACCGAGGGCCGCGCCGTACGGGTCGGCCTGGTCGGTCGGAACGCGACGGAGCGGATGGTCGACCGGCTGCTGCTCGCCGCCGCTGACCCTCGGTGAGGCCATCGCTGCGCGGGGCAACGCATCGGTCCCGGTTCCACTACAGTCATGGACCGCGGGCGATCTCTGCGCCCCACTGTGCATCGGGGGCGGTTCCACTACGGAACGGGGTGGGGCGGACCAGCGTGCCTGTCGGCGCGCATCCGGCGCAGCGGGCTGCGCTGATGCCGCCCTGACCGAGTCGGGACGCCGCCGTTCTCCGCGACGTCGCCGACACGAGCTGCGGGACGTCGCCGGCATCCCCCAGCTCGTCGCCCTGCACGGCGCCTCCTGGCAGGGCGGCTGCCTCGCGGAGGCCGAGACCCGGCGCACGGCCACGGAGGTCCGCGTCGACGACCTGGGCGACTGGATCTACACCGCCACGGGCGACGACTTCGTCCCAATCACACCGGGCGGGACGCTGCTCGACACCCGCAGCGGCACCGGTGCGCCGGCGGGCCTGCGGGCGGGCGGTAGCACCACGACCTTTCCGGTGCTCGGGGTCGCGGGGGTGCCGGAGTACGGGGTGAGTGGCGTCCTGGTCGACGTGACCGCGATCAGCCCCACCGCCAACATCTACCTCACGGCGTTCCCCGAGGGCACCACCCGGCCGGTCACCTCGACGGTCAACGCCCACACCGGAGAGATCATCTCCACGACGTTGGTGGTCAAGGTGGGGGCGAGCGGCAACCTCTCCGTCTACACCAGCGGCGGCAACACCCACATCCTGGTCGACGTGCACGGGTACTTCAGCACCGTGTCGCCCGAGGTGGCGGCGACCGTCGTGCCCCCTCCGGCGTTGGGTGGCGGCTTCGTGTCGGTGCTCCACTCCCGGGTGGTGGACACCCGCGACGGCAGCGGGACCACGGCCGGCACCGTGCCCAACGGCGGAACCCGGACCTTCACCCTGACCGGCGGCAGCATCCCCGCCGGCGCGGCGGGCGCGCTCCTGGACGTCACGGTGGTCGGTTCGACCGGCTCCGGCTACCTGACCGCCTACCCGGCCGGCGGCACGGCCGATACCAAGAGCATGGTGGACTACGTCGGCGGGACCACCTCCCAGGGCGTCGCGGTGAAGCTGTCGGCCACCGGCGGGGTGACCGTGAAGAACCACGGCCCGGCGGTGCATCTGGTGATCAGCATCCAGGGGTACGTCACCGCGACGGCCAGGACCGGGGCCGGGCTGCGAGCGGTGCCGCCGACCCGGCTGCTCGACACCCGGGCCAACGGCGGAACGGCCATCCCGGCGAACGGGACGATCGGGGTCCAGATCAGCGGCAGCAACGGCATCCCGCTGCGCGACATGGACGGAGCCTTCCTCAACCTGACCGTGGTGAGCCCGACCGGCACCGGCTTCCTGAGCGTCAAGCCCGACGACGGGTGGCCGGTCGCCAGCGGCGCGGCGTCGGTGGCGAACTTCACCGCGGGCCAGCACGCCCGGTCCACCATGGTGGTCGTCAAGGGCGGCAAGGTCACGTGCGGCAGGTGCCTGGGCAGCGACGGTCGGATTCTGATCAAGAACGTCAGCGGCGGCACCATCCACCTGCTGGTCGACCTGCACGGCTGGTTCGGCCCGCCGCGTACCCTCTGACCCGCGCGCCGGCCGTTCGCCAGGTCCGCGTCGAAGCGGCCGCCGTGTTGCCTTCCTTCGGCGATCAGCCGACCGACTTGTTGTAGCTGTCGATGGCGCCCTGCACGCTCGCGGCGGCGTCCTTCATGGCCTGGTCGGCCGGCTTGCTACCGACGATCGCCGCCTCCAGGCCGTCCTCGGACGCCTTGCGGGCCTGCGGCATCACGCCCAGCAGGCAGCCGGCCGACGCGACCGACGGCGGCAGCGCGTGCAGCTGGTCGACAGCGGTACGGAACTGGGGGAACTGCGCCATCCAGTCCTTGTCGATCTGCTCGTCGAGGGCCTTCGCGTTGATCGGCACGTATCCGGTGCCGGTGTGCCACTTGGCCTGCTCGACCGGGCTGGAGGCGAACTTCACGAACTCCCAGGCGGCCCGCTTCTCCTTGGCGCTGTGGCCGACACCGTTGATCCACAGGGACGCGCCACCGATGATCGGGCCGCCCGTGGACGAGCTGCTCACCTTCGGGTACGGGGCGGTGAGGACGGTGAACTTGCCCTTCGCGGCGTCGACGTACCCGCGCAGCACACTGGTGGACTCCAGGTGCATCGCGACCGTACCGGCCTTGAAGGCCGCCTGGGCGTCGTCGGTCTTGCGGCCCGTGTTCGTCGCGTAGCCGCCCTTCACCAGGTCCGTCCACCACTGCGCGACGCCCACGGCGGTCTCCTGGTCGAACTGCACCTTCGTCGCCAGGCCCTTGCGCCCGTTGCCGTTGTCGCAGTACTCCTTGCCGTCGGTGGCGAGCAGCTGCTCCAGCAGCCAGCCGTAGATCGCCGCGCCGAAGCCGTACTGGACGGTCTTGCCGCTGGCGTCCTTGACCGTCAGCTTCTTCGCCAGCTCGCCGATCTCGGTGAGGTTCTTCGGCGGCTTCGTCGGGTCGAGGCCCGCGCGCTCGAAGGCCTCCTTGTTGAGGTAGAGCAGGGGCGTCGAGGAGTTGAACGGCATCGACCACAGCTTGCCGTCGATCGAGTAGTAGCTGGCGATGTTCGGCTCGATGTCGGCCGCGTTGAAGCCGTCCTTCTCGATGAACTTGTGCATCGGCACGACCTGCTTCGAGTCGACCATGAAGCGGCTGCCGATGTCGTAGATCTGGATCAGCGCCGGCGTGCTCTTCTGCTGGACCGAGGCCTTGTACTTGGCGATCGTCTCGTCGTAGTTGCCCTGGTAGACGGCCTTGACCTCGACCTTGCCCCCGCTCTGCGCGTTGAAGTCGGCGACGAGCGTGTCGACCGCGGTGGCGTTGGCCCCCTTCATCGCGTGCCAGAACTCGATGGTGGTCTTGCCCCCGTCCAGCACCTCGGCGCCGGACGCCTCCAGCGCGTCCTTTCCGCTGTCGGTGCCGGACCCGGAGTCGCCGCACGCCGTCAGGGCGGCGGCGGCGACGAGGGCGACGAACGCCGTGATGGTCCGGCGCAGCCGAAGTCGTGTCATTGGTTCTCCTTCTGGGAGGTTCAGCGGAGCGCGCCAGCGGTCAGGCCGCGGACGATGTACCGCTGACCGAAGATCACAACGGCCAGCGTGGGGAGCAGGGAGAGCGCGACGCCGGCGAGGACGAGACCCGGCTGCGCCGCCTCGGCGTCGTTGAGCTGCGAGATGCCGATCTGGAGGGTCTGGTACTCGGTGTCCCGGATCAGGATCAGGGGCCAGAAGTACTGGTTCCACGCGGAGAGGAAGACGTAGACCCCCACCGCGGCGATCGAGGGCTTGGACAGCGGCACGATCACCCGCCACAACAGGCGCCAGTGACCGCAGCCGTCGATCACCGCGGCGTCGCGCAGCTCGCTCGGGAACTGCAGGAACGCCTGACGCAGCAGGAACGTGCCGAACGCCGAGGCGAGGAACGGCAGGACGAGGCCGAGGTACGTCACGCCGCCCCGCGCCAGCCCCCAACCGGAGATGGCCAGGTAGTTGGGGATGATGATCGCTTCCCACGGCACCATGAGGGTGGCGAGGAACAGTCCGAACGTCGCCGCCTTCGCGGGCAGGCGAAGGAACGCGAAGGCGTACGCGGCGAGGATGCTGGTGACGATCTGGGCCACGGTGATGACGCCGGCCTGGACGGCGGAGTTGGCGTAGAAGCGACCCAGCGGCACCGAGCGGAACACGTCGGTGACGTTCTGCCAGTGCAGCTCGCTCGGCACCAGCGCGGGCGGATAGGTCGCCAGGTCGCCGGGGCCCATGACGGCGCCGACGAAGCCGTAGTAGACCGGGAACAGGACGGGGATCGCGGCCAGACCGAGCACCACGTAGACGACGGCCTGGCCGAGGCGGAACTTCTTCACCGGTAGTGCACCCGCCGTTCGAGGATGCCGAATTGGACGGCCGTGCAGGCGAGCATGATGACCAGCAGCACGACGGCCTGGGCGCTGGCCGCGCCGAAGTCCGAGGAACCGAAGGCGAACGCCTTCTCGTAGATCGAGTAGACCAGGGTCGTCGTGGCCTGGTCCGGCCCGCCCTTGGTCAGGATGTGGATCTGCCCGAAGCTCTGCAGCGCGTGGATCGTGGAGACCACGACGAGGAAGAACAGCTGCGGGGAGAGCAGCGGCACCGTGATCCGCGACGCGAGCTGCCAGCCGGTTGCGCCGTCCAGCCGCGCGGCCTCGACCACCTCGGGCGAGATGGCGGCCACTCCGGCGGAGAGCACGAGGATGTTGTAACCGAAGTTCATCCAGACCGTCGCGACGCTGACGGCGGGCAGTGCGATCGACGGGTCGGTGAGCCAGTTGACCCGGTCGAACCCGAGGGAGCCGAGCAGCCCGTTCGCGACGCCGATGGCCGGGTTGTAGATGACGGCGAAGATGACCGACGCGGTCGCCACCGAGAACGCGAACGGCAGCGCGAACGCGGTGCGCAGCACCCGTACGCCGCGGATGCGCGCCTCCAGCAGCAGCACCACGAAGAGCGCGCCCAGGATGGCCGGCACCACCGAGAAGAGCGTGAACAGGGCGGTCGTGGCGAGTACCTTGCCGAACTCCGCGGACAGCATGTCCCGGTAGTGCTCGGCCCCGACGTACACGGACGACGCGCCGAAGATGTCGTTCCCGTGCACGGACAGGTAGAGGGTCCGCCCGAGCGGCCAGAACACGAACAGGGCGAACACCGCCACGGAGGGCAGCAGCAACAGCCACCCGAGACCGGTCTCGCCGAAGCGTGCGGGCTGCCGTCGTCGGACGGTGGAGCGCGGGGATCCGGTGGCCAGGACGCGGTCGTCCGGTGGCGCGCTGACGGTGCGAGGGGGCACCGCAGCACACTACCAATGGCATCGAAAGAGAGAAATCCCCGAACGTACGCCGTCCTCGCCCGCCGCCCGCGCGGCACCTTCTCCCGCCCGGTTGTGGATTACGCTTCGGCGTATGTCGAGGTCACGATGGCACGGCCGGGCCGCGAACACGGCCCTGGTGCTCGGGGTCGGCCTGGTCGCCCTCGTCGGCCTCGTGGTGCAGGCGCGTGGCGTCGACACCGCCGCCGAATGGACGGCGCTGCTGGCCGTGCTGGTCTCCTCCGGTGCGCTGTACCTGCGCCGCCGCCATCCGGCAGCGGTGGGCGTGGTGGCGCTGGCCGCCGTCGGCGCCTACGGAGCGCTGCTGCACCGGCCCGGGCCGATCATGCTGGTGTTCGTCGTGGCGCTCTACACCGTCGTCGACGAGGGGCACCTCGCCGTCGCCATGGGGCTCGGTCTCGCCTCGGTGGTCGCCTTCGCCGTCGCGGACAGCTACCACAGGTCAGCCGACGGCGGGAACGGGGCGACGCTGCTGCACGCCGGTTGGCTCGTCGCCGTCATCGTCGGCGTGACCCGCAACCGCCAGGCCTACCTCGCCGAGGCGCAGGCCCGGGTGCTCGCCGCGGAGCAGCGCACGGAGGAGGAGGCCCGGCGCCGGGCCACCGAGGAGCGGCTGCGCATCGCCCGCGAGCTGCACGACGCGCTCGGCCACCACCTGTCGCTGATCAACGTGCAGGCCAGCGCCGCGCTGCACCGCCCGGACCCCGACCGGTCCACGCAGGCGCTCACCGCGATCAAACAGACGAGCAAGGAAACACTGCAGGAGTTGCGTACCACGCTGGGCCTGCTGCGGCAGGAAAGCGCGGCCCCGGCCGCCCCCACGCCCGGTCTGAACCGCCTCTACGAGCTGGTCACGACGGCGGGGCGGTCCGGTTTGGAGATCCACACCGAGCTGACCGAGACCCGGCCGCTGCCGCCGGAGGTCGACCTGGCGGCGTACCGGATCGTCCAGGAGGCGCTCACCAACGTGACCCGGCACGCGGGCGCGACCAGCGCGGTGATCCGGATCCGGCCCGACCACGGCGACGTGCTGGTGGAGGTCGAGGACGACGGCGCCGGTGCACCGGGCCCGCCCGGCAACGGGATCCTCGGCATGGGCGAGCGGGTCCGGGCGCTGAGCGGTTCCCTGAGCACGGGCCCCGGCCCGGACGGCGGCTTCCGGGTGTGCGCCCGCCTGCCGCTGCGGCCCGCGTCGGCGCCGGCGGGAGCACCGGCGTGATCCGGGTGCTGCTGGCCGACGACCAGACCCTCGTACGCGCCGGGTTCCGGTCCATCCTGCACGGCGAGGACGGCATCGAGGTCGTCGGCGAGGCCGCCGACGGCGCCGAGGCGGTGCGGCTCGCGCGGCAGTTGCGACCGGACGTCGCCCTCATGGACATCCGGATGCCCGGACTGGACGGCCTGGCCGCCACCCGGGAGATCACCGCGAGCTCCGACGTCCGCGTGATCATCCTGACCACGTTCGACCTGGACGACTACGTCTACGGCGCCCTGCGGGCGGGCGCGAGCGGCTTCCTGGTCAAGGACACCGAGCCGGCGGAGCTGATCCACGGGGTGCGGGTGGTCGCCCGCGGTGACGCGCTGATCGCGCCGTCGATCACCCGCCGGCTGATCTCCGAGTTCACCGCCCGGGTCACGCACCCGGACCCGGGACCGCGGCTGAACGCGCTCACCGAGCGGGAGCGGGAGGTGATGGCGCTGGTCGCCGCCGGCCTGTCCAACGACGAGATCGCGGCGCGGCTGGTGCTGAGCCCGGCCACCGCGAAGACGCACGTCAGCCGGATCATGACAAAGACCCGGGTACGGGACCGGGCCCAGCTGGTGATCCTCGCGTACGAGTCGGGCCTGACCGTTCCCGGCTGGCTCGCCCGCTCCTGACGGCCCCCGTGTGCCGTCAGGAGAGGCGGGCTCGACAGCGCCGGCGGCCGGCCGGTCAGACGGTGCGGCGGGAGCGACCCAGAGCCAGCCCACCGAGGACGACGGCGATCAGCCCCACCACGAGGGCCACGTAGCCTCCGCCTCGCCCGTTGCCGGTGCCGATACCACCGTCGGAGGTGGCCACGACCAGCCCACCGAGGGCCATGCCGGCCAGCCCCGCCGCCAGGGCCACGGTGGCCCCGAGCCGCCCGGAGCCCGTGCCGACACGACGGGCGGGGCGGGCCAGAGCCAGCCCGCCGACGACCACGCCGGTCAGCCCCAGCAGGCCGGCGACGATGGCCCCGAGCCGCCCGGCGCTCATGGTGTAGACACTGGCGGCGATCGGCTGGGCCGAGACGTGCGCGGCCGCCGGTGCGGCAGATCCGAGCGCCCCGAGCGGGGCGGCCGCGGCGGCGGCAAGCAGGTGACGGACGTACATCGAGGACCCCTTCGCTCGCATGACGAGTACATGCGGCAGCGTATGTACGCGGGTGGTCACCGGTCGTCATGCCGGAGTTGCCGATGGCCCTACCACCGGGGTTGCGCGCGCTCGGGCCGTCGTACCACCGCGGTTGTCCCTCCGCTCGACAACCGGCGACGGCCGGACCGTGGGGCTCCTATTTCGCCGCTGCCCCGGCCAGGACGTCCGCCAGGTCGTCGGGTACCCGCATCGGCTGGGTCAGTGGCACCCGGGCGCGGCCGGTGTTGCCTTCCGGGTAGCGTCCGACCGCCGATCCGGGGCCGGCGAGCGCCAGCCGGACGACCTGGCCGACCGCCTCGACAGCGTCCCGTTCGCGCAGCGCCCGTCGCAGCATGACCGCGTGCGCGACGGTGTGCCGCCACGGCCAGGGCTGCGACAGGATGTGCGCCCGTTCGGCCGCTCGCCACGCGGTGGCGGGATCCGTCGCCGTGCGGGCGGCGTGCAACTCGGCGTCGAACGCGGCGCGTACCGGTTCGGGCATGGGTTGGAAGATCACTTCGCCTCGTTCAGGCAGCAGGAGCAGCCGGGCCCGCAGGCGCAGGCGTCGGCGCTCTGGACGGTCGGTGGGCGGCCGGCGTTGACGGGGACCGCGCAGCACGCGTCGCCCCGCCATGCCTCCCGTCCTTCTTTGATCGCGACCCCGGCGATCACCAGGGCGGCCACCGGGTCGGCCCAGGACCAGCCGAACAGGCTGTTGAGGCCGAGTCCGACGAGCAGCACGGCGGACAGGTAGGTGCAGAGCAGGGTCTGCCTGGAGTCGGCCACCGCCGACCGGGAACCCAGCTCGCGCCCGGCCCGTCGCTGTGCGGCGGAGAGCAGCGGCATGACGAGCAGCGACAGGGCGGCCAGGACCAGGCCGACAGCGGAGTGCTCGGCCTCTCCGTTGCCGGTGAGGGCGCGCATCGACCCGACGACGACGTAGGCGGCCAGCGCGAAGAACGACACCGCGATGACGCGCAGTGCCACCTTCTCCCGCGCCTGCGGGTCACGTCCGGCGAACTGCCACGCCACCGCCGCCGCCGAGGACACCTCGATGACGGAGTCGAGTCCGAAGCCGATCAACGCGGTGGACGACGCCGCCGCACCGGCAGTGATCGCCACGATCGCCTCGACGACGTTGTAGGTGATCGTCGCGGCCGCCAGCAGCCGTACCCGTCGAACGAGCACGGCACGCCGTGCCGCGGGGGCGCCCTGCTGGGCGTGGAGGGACGGGGCGGCCATCAGCAGCAGCGCTTCTCGTCCGCGTCCGCGCAGCCGGCGGGGTCTACGGCGAGGACCAGACCCAGCAGGTCACCCAGCGCGTGAGCCAGGCGGGCGTCGGCCAACTCGTAGCGGCTGCGCCGCCCCTCGGGCACCGCCACCACAAGGCCGCACCCCCGCAGGCAGGCCAGGTGGTTCGACAGGTTCTGCCGCGTCGTGCCCACCAACTCCGCCAGCTCGGCCGGATAGCCCGGGCTCTCCCGCAGGGCCAGCAGCAGCCGGGCGCGGATCGGATCGGACAGGGCATGACCGAACCGGGCCAGCACCTGCCCGTACGTCGACGTCTCCACACCGGCACTGTACATCAGCCAGTGTATTCAGCCCATCGTGTACCAACCCGCCGTCCCGTTCACCGTCCGGCCAGCTTGTCCAGGTCCACCACGTCGACAGCGGCCGGCTTCTTGATCTCGGCGAAGGCCGCACCGAACTCGGTGAAGGTCATCTCCCCCTCCTCGCCGGCAGGGGCGTCGATACGCACCGGGTACGGCTCGCCGAACCTCGCCACCCACAGCGTGCCGCCGTCGCCGCCTTCGTCCACCACGCCGACCGCCGGGGTGCCGGCGACCTCGGTGGCCTCGCTCTTGGTCACCGTTCCCTCCGGCTCGAACATCTTGTCGACGACGGCCAGGGCGAACAGCCCACGGAGGTCCTGGTCATCCTCCGGAACGACGGCCCAGCGGCCATCCATCAGCTCGGTGATCGTGGCTGCCGCCTCCGCGCCGGCGGACAGCGCCCAGAACTTCTTGTCCGGGCGGATGAACCGTTCGTCGTCCACCAGGAGCACCTCCACCGTGGCGCCCTGCATCGTCACCGTCCCGTGCATGTCCCCGCCGCTGATCTTGAGATCCACACGGATCGGCTCGCCGTCGTCCTCCGCGGAGCCCTTGATGTGGAACGACTTCGCCGCCTTCGTCGCCGCGAGCGACGTCTCCAGAATCTGCTCCGGCGCGAGCGCGGCGACGCCGTTGTCGGCCGGTGTCGCCCAGGCGGCCGCGTCCGCCCCGTCGCCGGCGTTCCCGCCGCAGCCCGCCAGCAGCGCGGCCACCGCGGCCAACGCCAAAGCCGTACGCCTCATCGACATGGTCATGGTCAACTCCTCCCACGCCGCCCCCGTCACGTGGCAGCGAGACAGGCTATCGCCGACCGGCGCGTGGGTGTGCACTGCCCGAGCGCGCGTTCCACCCGCCCACACCGCTCCCTGTTCACGCGGTCAGCCCATGTCGACGGCGTACGCCTCCTCGCGCACGTCGGCGTCCGGGTGCCGGCGCAGCCCGAGCAGTTGATCCCGCCACGGCGCCTGCCAACCGAAGTGGGCCCGTGCCGGACCAGCGCCACCGCGAACAGTCCGCCGGCGAGATCGCCACGTCCGGCCAGCCGCGCGACAGTGCTGGTGAGGATCGCCGGGTCCGGCCACTCGCGGAGGCCCCGCAGGCGGGCGCCGACGCGTTCGGCGGTGCGGATCGCGAGGACGGGCCGGCCCGCACACAGCCCGGCGATCTCGTCCAGGTTGTCCAGCCGGCCGAGGTCGACCAGCAGCCCCGGTGGCCGTGCCGGTCTCGGGGCCCGTGGGCGAGCCGACACCACTCACGCGGCAACGGCGGTCGACCGGGACCCGGTCGACCGCCGTTCGACACCAGTCACCCAGCCTGCCCGGGAGTTGCGCCAGGGGCGCGGCTGGTCCGATGAGCGGACCTACCCCCGGCCAGGGGATGGTGGTGCGAGCGCGCCAGGATCCCGGTCACCACGAGTAGTACAGGGTCGCTCGCTGCTGGGTGTCGTCGACCACCCAGCGCAGGTAGTCACTGCGGCCGGTGGAGTTGTTGTAGAACTGGTAGTACACCGTCACCTCGGCACCGCCGGTGCCGTTCTTCTGGCTCACCTCGTACCGGTACGACGCGAGGCTCCACAGTGACGTCCAGTACGACGCCTGGGGCAGGGTCGAGTAGCTGCGGACGACCCGGGACCGGGCGTCGAGGATCTTGACGAAGCCGCCGTTGTAGTAGCTGTTGCTGATGTACGGGTACTGGATGAAGACCGCTTCCGTACCCGCCAGGCCGTTGGTGTCACCGAACGCGCGCTGGTCGAAGCGGGGGTCGACGATCTGGGTCTGCAACGAGTAACTGGTCAGTTGGCCGGTCTGGGTGCTGTAGACCTTGACGAGGCCGTAGTCGGGCTGGCTCTGATAGAGCGTCTGGTACGTGAACAGCAGGTCGTTGCCGGCCAGGCTGTCGAGGTCGTACTGCCAGTCCCAGGAGAGGTTCCCACCGGAGGCGACCTCGGACATCGTCCGGGTGCGGTGGTTGACGATCCAGGTCTTGCGTTGGTTCAGCACGGTACCCGGCGTGGTCTTCCAGGAGACGGCGAGTTCGGCGCCGGCGATGCCGTTCAGGTCTGACGGCGGGCTGAACAGCACCCAGTCGTAGCTCGACGCGCCGGGGATCTCGTACCCGTAGCAGACGCCACTGTCGAGCAGGTAGACGAAGCCGATCTCGGTGAACGTGCCGGTGTGCCGGTCGTAGACGGTTTCCAGCGCACTGTCGCCGTCGAGGTCCCAGCTACCGAGAACCGTCGACACGTTCGTGTTGCAGCCTGTCGCCCCGACCACCACGGCCTCCGCCGGAGCGGCGGCGAGGCCCACAACCAGGGCGGCTGTGGACACGACGGTGAGTAGACGCCTGATCATGCAATCTCCTCGATGCTCGCCCAACCAACCAGGAGCCGGACCGGTTGCCGCTGCGGCACATCCACCGACCATGCTGGCCGCCGCCGGCACCGACCGACAGCCACTAACCATAGATGACGGTCTAATTAATTGCAGCCAGGTAGCCGGCGGACGTCTGATTCAGGCTCTGGGCCCGCCGCCGGGTAACTCGGGCGGCAGCAGTGGCAGCTCGACGGCGGCGACCGCCCGCACGGTGGAGTGTGCCGGCGGCAGCCTGTTGGCTCGCGGCAGGCGACTGTGCACCCGGCCCTGGCCGGTCGGGTCCGGTCGCCTGCTCACCTCGCAGGTCACCATCCGGATGGGCGGAGGCGGCGCGGTGAACCGGGCGGCACCCCAGCGCACCCAGAGTGCGATCCGTCCCGCATCGGCTTCGGCGAGCAGCTTCTCCCAGGTGCGGCGACGCGTACCGTGGTCGATCTCGACCACGACCGGCGGCCCGTCCGGACGGGCACAGGCCACGTCGAGCACCGACCGCTGCGCGGACATCGGCGGCGGCAGCGGCAGCACGCTGGCCGCCCGCCGGTAGACCCGCCAACCCCGCCTTCCCGCCCAATCGACCACCTCGTCGATCAGCCGGGCCGTGACCTGGTCCGTGGTCAAATTCGTGAAGACGACTGCGTCGAGCCGGTCAGCCAGCGACGCCGCCAACCGCTCCCCGTCCTCACCGACCGCCACGGCCGCAGGGTAACCCCGCAGCCGGCCGTCCTCGCCAGCGGGGCAGCACGGAATTGACATCCTCTCCGCCCTGAAGGACGGAGGTTCCCTCCACGCTGCGCGTGGAACACGCGGCGTCCGGGTGGGTTACCGCTTCGCCGCGCGGTGCCGGGACAAGTCCCGGTCTTACCTGCGCTCCACGGTCGTTTGGCCTGTCCGCCTGCCCGGCGGCCAGGATGTTGATGGCGGCGTTGACGTCCCGGTCGTGGGTGCTGCCGCACCGGCAGTCCGACGCTCGGACGTTCAGGGCCATCTTGTCGTTGATGCGGCCACACTGCGAGCACATCCGCGTGGACGGGAAGAACCGATCCACCCGGCCGAACGTTCGCCCGTACCGGGCGGCCTTGTACTCCAACATGCTGGTGAAACTCGCCCAGCCCGCATCGTGCACGGACTTTGCGAGCCTCGTGCGGCCGAGACCGACGACGCACAAGTCCTCGACGTACACCGCTTGGCTGTCGCGGATGATCGCCGTGGACAGCTTGTGCTGCCAGTCGCGCCGGGTGTCGGTCACCCGCGCATGAGCGCGAGCGGCCTTCTTGACGGCCTTCTTGCGGTTGTTGCTGCCCTTCTGCTTGCGCGAGAGGGGGGCTTGTTGCAGCCGCTTGAGCTTGCGCGCGGCGCGGCGCAGGAACTTCGGCGCAGCAACCTTCGTGCCGTCCGAGAGCACCGCGAAGTGGGTCAGCCCGAGGTCGATTCCGATCTCGGAGTCCGCTGGCGGCAGCGTCTCGTCCCGCTCCGTCGTGACGACGAACGACGCGAAGGACCGTCCGGCCGCATCCCTGATCACCGTCACGGAGGACGGGTCTGAGGCAAGCACCCTGGACCAGCGCACCTGAACGTCACCGATCTTCGGCAGCCGCAACCGGCCGTTGTCCAGCACCTTGAACCGGGAATTCCTGGTGAAGCGGATTGCCTGCCGGTTGTCCTTGCGGGACCGGAATCGTGGGGGTTCAAGTCCCCTCTCCCGCACCAGCGGGGCGCGGCGACCTTGCGGCCCCTGCGTTTGCCGCTGATCGAGGCCAAGAAGTTGCGGTAGGCCACGTTCAGATCCGCGAGGGCCTGCGGCAACACCACGCTGGACACCTCACCCAGCCACGCCCGTTGCGGGGTGTCCTTCGCCTGCGTGATGACCAGCTTGGACAACTCGCCGTCCGAAAGGTACTTCTCACCCGCCTCGCGAACCTGCTGGCGCAGGCGCAGACCGTCGTGGAACACCACGCGGGCGCACCCGAACGACCGGGCCAGCGCCTCGCGCTGGGCGGCGTCCGGGTAGAGCCGGTGTGGTAACGGAGCCGCACAAGGCCACCGTATCATTGGTTTATGGCCGAGCTCGAAGGCATCCGTACCGGCAGACACTGTGTTTTCGCACTACACGCTCACTTGGTCTTCGTGACCAAGTTCCGGCACAAGGTGTTCACTGACCGCCACCTGTCCCGGATGGAAGAGATCATGCGGGACGTGTGCGCCGACTTCGAGGCCGAGCTGATCGAGTTCAACGGCGAGAACAACCACGTCCACCTGCTCGTCAATCACCCACCCAAGGTGGCCGTGACCCGGCTGGTCAACAGCCTCAAGGGCGTCTCGTCGCGCCGCCTGCGGCAGGAGTTCCCCGACCTCGTACGGCACTACTACCAGGCGAACAAACTGTGGTCGGGCTCGTACTTCGCCGGGTCCGTCGGCGGCGCACCGCTGAGCCTCGTGAAGCAGTACATCGAGCAGCAGAACCGCCCGGTTTAAGGCACTGTTCCGGCCTTGGCGGCCCTCCCAGCGCAGGCCTTCACCCCCGCCTGAAGGACGGAGCACCGGCCCGCATTCCGGTAGCGTGCATCAGGGCAGGAACTGCTCCTCCAACCTGACGACAGTCCCGTGCCGCACGGTCAGCCAGAACGGCAGCACCGCGATGGCCGGCGGGGTGAGCGTCGCCTCCTTGTTCTGCTGCTCGAGGAATGCCGGGAGGGCGGCGAAGCCGATCGTCTTGGTGTCCGTGCCGCCCAGCGTCGACTGCACCACGCACTGCGCGTCCGCAGCGACCGGCAGCGTCCGCAACCGCTTGTTCTTGTTGACGATCATGTAGTCGTTGTCCGGGCCGTCGGGGTTCTCCGGGTGCTCCTTCTTCCACTCCGCCTTGGCCGCGTCGCCGGTCAGGAACTCGATCAGGTCGAACGTGACGGTGTTCCCCGTGGTGTCCAGGCCGGTGAGGTAGACCGGGCTCCGGCCGTCGGCCAGTACCGGTGAGGCGTCAGCCGACGGACCGCCCGTGGTGGCTGCCGGCGCGGTGGTGGCCGCAGTGGCCCCGGGTACCGTGTCCGTCCCGGTGGAGGCCGAATGCTCCGTCGCCGGCCCCCCGGTCGTCGCGGATCCGCCGCATCCGGCCGCCCCGCCCAACGCGAGCGCGAGTACGGCCGCGCCGCCAACGGCCCGGATCCACATGTCCACACGCTTCATGTCCGCTCCCGCGTTGATGATCAGGTCGCGACACATTATGAGGACGCCCGGACCGGTTTCCCCGCCGGCTGTCGGAAACCTGGCTACGGCTTACCAGGATCAGCACGATCCTCCACCGCTGAAGGACGCCCGAGGATGATCGAGCGCTCCGCCGCTCGACGTCCTGCGTGGCGCGGCGCCTGCTGCCCGCACGGCATCGAATCCGCCGCCGGCCAGGAGCACGTCGCTGCGGCGGCCCGCCGCACCGGAGATACTGTCCGACCGAGTGCAGTGACCGTCAGGAGTGCCAGTGAATCGTCCCAAGGTCGGTTTTCAGATCCCGTGCCGGCTGCCGGCACCGGAGATCGCCGCGTTTGCGAAGTCGGTCGAGGGGGCCGGGTTCGACGAGGTGTGGGTGGTCGAGGACTGCTTCTTCGCCGGTGGGATCGCCGCCTCGGCGACGGCGTTGGCTGCGACCGAACACATCACGGTCGGCATCGGGATTCTGCCGGCGGTCACGCGCAACGCGGCGTTCACCGCGATGGAGATTGCCACGCTGGCCGAGATGCACCCGGGCCGGCTCATCTGTGGACTGGGTCACGGAATGCGGGACTGGATGCGCCAGATCGGCGCGGCACCGGCCTCGCCGCTGAGCGCGCTCGGCGAGCACCTGGACGCGGTCCGCCGGCTCCTCGCTGGCGAGGAGGTCACAGTGCGGGGCCGCTACGTGCGGCTGGACCAGGTGGCCCTGGAGTTCCCGCCCCGACAGCCGCCGCCGGTCATCGCCGGGGTGCGCGGTCCCAGGTCGCTCGAGGTGGCGGGCCGCTACGCCGACGGAACGCTGCTGGCCGAGCCCGTCACACCGGCCTACCTCGCGGCGGCTCGCGCCTCGATCGAGCGCGGACAGGGCGGCAACCGGCGCCCGCACCCGATCACCGCCTACGCGCTGTGCCATCTCGACGAGGACGCGGCGACAGCCCACGACGCGGTGCGTCCGGTGCTGGCCGCCGCGATCACCCATCCGGCCTGGTCGGCCCATCTCGACCCGTTGGGCCTGGCCGGACAGCTCGCTCAGATCGCCGCGCTGCCCGAGGCCGAACGCGCCGCCGCCGTACCGGATTCGTGGGTCGACGAACTCGCCGTAGTTGGCACTCCGGCCGACTGTGTCCGGCGGATTCGCGAACTGCACGACGCGGGTGCGGACAGCGTCGTGCTCTCCGCGGTCGGCGACCTTCGGAAGCAACTCGACCGCGCGGCGGCAATGGTCGGCATGCTGACCGACACCCGCTCCTAACCGGAACAGGGGCCGAGCTGCCGGAGCGCTCCCCATCGTCCATGGGCGTCCGGCATCCGGCCTCGGTCGTCACCCGGTTGGTCACGACGCCTGGACATCCGACATCAGCGGCTCCTCACCAGGCGTCGCATGCCGCGCAGGATCCCTGCGTCTCCTTCGCCACCACCAGCGCAGCAGCCGGAACAATCCCCTCACGGACGCCGGCAGCAGGAGCGGTCCGACAGCGGTCACGGCGACGAGCTGCCAGACCTGCGCGTCGCCCGGATGCGCCACACGGTTGAACACGATCAGCGCGGCCATCACCCACCAAGCGGCTTCCGCCCCCCGGTCGCGCACCGTGGCCAGCGTGCGACGCCAGCCCTTCCGTACCGGAGAATCGGGCACCTCGCCCCTGGCCACCAGGGCCATCCAGCGGCGCCACGAGACAGCCAGCGTGTACGCGAGCGTCATCGGCAGCCTCACCAGCGCGACCCACGCGGCGAACCTGGCGGGGCTCGCGGCCACCTCACCCAGCACGTTGGACGCGGCCGAGGCCAGCACCAGATACGTGACCAGGATGAGGACGAAGTCGAAGGCAAACCCGAGCAGCGGGAAGCCCAGCATGAACACCCTGCCCAGCCGCCTGGCCACGTGCGGGCTCATCTCCGCCATGGCACTCATTGTCGGGGCGGAGGGCGAGAACCTGGCTGGTCGGCCTTGGGGATGTGCTCAGCGGCTTCCTGGTATGCCTTGGCGGCGCGGCTGAAGTAGTCGAAGAGCACGTGGAGCTGCTCGTCCGAGTAGCCGGCGAGGATCTGGCCGATCTTCTGCCGGGCGACCGCCATGACCTGGTCGAGCTGGGCCGGCTTACCGATCGGCTCGACGATCACCTTGCGGCGGTCGTTGGGGGCGGGGGCGCGGCGGACGTAGCCGGCGGCTTCGAGGCGGTCGATGAGGCGGGTGGTCGGCCCGGTGGTCAGCCCAGCGCGCGCGCCGAGCTCGCCCGGCGTCATCGGCCCCGCCAGTTCCAGGATGTTCAGCGCGTAGAGGTCGGTCGCGCCCAGGTCGCAGGCCTTGGCGCTGGCATGGCCGTGCAGCATGACCGCGCTCAGGTAGCGGCGGTAGGTGCGGCTGGCGTCCGACTGCGCCTGTGGAGTTGACACAAGATCCCCCATCCACCTAATCTCTTCCTCAGAGAAGATAAATCTCTTGAGAAGAGGCTTCTCTCAAGAAGCTATCACGGGAGGCCGGCATGACCACTACCGCCCCGACACCGTCCACCGCCGCGGCGTACCCGGCAGGCAGGCCCGGCGCTCGCGGACGCCGCGGCACACGCTTTCTGCCGCCGCGACAACACCGAGCGCCAGTCCGTCATGGAACGCGTCTCGTTCCTGATCTCCCCGCAGACCCGACCGAAGCCGAGAAGTAAGAAAGGCCGTCCAGATGACCGGCACCCCGATCCACCCCGACAGCACCGAGCCGGAGGCCGCGGCCATCCGGGAACTGCTGACGCGCAGCCAGGAGGCCTGGAACCGCGGCGACGGCGCCGCCTACGGCGCCTGCTTCACCGCCGACGCCACCGATGTCACGTTCGTCGGCACCGTCTACCGCAGCGGCCCGGAGATCGGCCGCGCCCACCAGGCCCTGTTCGACAGCTTCCTCAAAGGCACCCGCCTGAGCCTGCAGATTCTCGACATCCGCAGATACGGCGCCGACACCGCCGTCGTCGTCACCCGCGGCGACGTCGGCAGGAGGACCCCGCGCCGACTCGGCAAGCTCGCCACCTACATGCTCGTACGCGACACCGACGGCCACTGGCGCATCGCCGCCGTTCAGAAGACCCAGCACAAGCCACTGATGGAGGCAGTCTCCTTCAAGCTCCAGCCCGCCACCAAGCCAGCCACGGCCTGACCCGCAAGAACAAACGTCGGAGAGCGCGGAGACGCACGGTCGTGGCAGGTGCCCGGCCTCAGGGGTCACTTCCACCGCGCCAACCGTCAGTACCGATACCTGCCGCGGAGCCCACGCCCGTATATTCACCGGGGTGACTTCACCCTTGCCTGGCACCGCCAACCAGATCCCCCCGTACGGCCCGCGCTCCGCCGTCCGCCCGGTCTGGCTGCTGATCGGGCCGGCATTCACCGCGTCGCTGGGTGCCTTCCTGCTCACCGTCACCGTCGGGCTGACAGGGGCCGCGATGCAGCGGGACATGCATCTGCCGACCTCAGCAATTCCCTGGGTCTTCGTCGCCTACCTGCTGCCGGCGGTACTGGCGGTTCCGGTCGGCGCTCTGGTCGGCCGGCGGTGGCCGACTGCGGTCGCGTTGCCCGCGATCGCGCTGCTGGTTCCCGGATCGCTGCTGACCGCGCTGGCCTCGGGAAACAGTCTGCTGCTGCTCGGCCGCGCGGTGACCGGGTTCGGGGCCGGTCTGGCCTGGGGCGTCACGGCCGTGCTGGTCACACAGGTGGGGGCGCGGCGCGTGTGGGCGCCACTCGTCGCCGGCGCGGTGGTGCTGGCGCTGGGGCTTGGACCCGTGGCCGGGACGCATCTGACGCGGATGCTCGGTTGGCGGTGGGCTTTCACGGTCACCGTGCCGTTCGAGGTGGTGGCGTTCCTGGTCACCGCGGTGAGCGGGATCATCGTGCTGGTGCAGGGCGCGTCCCGGCAGGCTCAGCCTCCGGCCGCACCGTCGGCATGAGAGGTCACCCAGTGGTTCGTCCCCGGCCGCGGTGAGCCCCGACGGTGGAGATCTACACGCAGGTATCGTCCAAGGCCGCGCGCCAAGCGCTCAAGCGCCTCGGGACATCCTCGACGCGTGATGCCGCAACCGGTCGCCGGCTCCATCAGGCAGTCGGTGAGTTCGGCCAGAAGCGCCGGGTCGGGGGCCGGGAGGAGCCGCACCAGTCCGATCGGCACCGCTCGGTGGAGAAGCCGATCGGAGTTGCCACGCCGTTGGCGTACCGCATCCACGGTGGCGCCGTCGGAGGGTTGGCCGGCGAGTCCGACCGCGATGCACATCTCCGCGGCCACGGCGGGGTCCGTCTCCACTGAGAGCCTGGTAAATAAGGGTTTCAGGGCATCGCTGGGCGCGCGGCAAAGGTCGACTGCGGTGATCGCGCCGGCGTGGCGGCGTGACATGAGGAAGGGCCTCCGGTACGAGCAAAGGCGACTAAACCA
>NZ_JBDPMC010000074.1:0-31327 GCF_039871625.1 Micromonospora sp. B11E3
CTGTGAGAGGACCACTTCATACCGGGGTTCTGCGTCTTTCCCTTGCACCACAACGGGTCCGGGCGTGTCCGCACCGGCCACCAGCACCGCTACCCGCCGCACTCACACCGTTACGCGGAAAGGCTCAGTTACCTTGCGACACGCCGGCACCGCGACATCCTGCGCCCATGCTTAGCTTGATGTTCAAGCGCGCCACGAGCGCGGAGAGGGGTTCGATGTAGGTAGATCATCTTGACCCTTGCTGAACGGGCGGGGCACTGCGATCCGCGGGCGATGCAGCGGCTGTTGCGTACGGCGGTGTGGGACGGCAGTACACAGGCACCGCCGGCCGGATCGAGAACAGCCAGGTCGGGGTGTTCCTGGCCTACGTGGCACCCGCGGGTCGGGCGCTGATCGACCGCAGGCTCTACCTGCCCGACCGCCTCACCGCCGCCGGCGTTTCGCACGACGTCGGGTTCGCTACGAAGCCTGCCCTGGCCTGGCAGATGATCGCCGCCGCCCTGGACGCCGGTGTCCCGGTCGGTTGGGTGACCGGCGACCAGGTCTACGGCGCCGACCCCGGCCTACGCGCCGACCTCGAACAGCGCCGCATCGGCTACGTCCTCGCGGTCGGCTGCGACCGACGCGTGCACGTCAACGACGGCCGCACCCTGATCCGCGTTGACGGGTCGCCGAGCGGATCCCCACCGCCGAGTGGCAGTTGCACACCCTCGTGACCGTGGCCGACTCCCGCTGGAGCATCGAGGAGCTGTTCCAGACCGGTGAGGGCCAGGTCGGCCTGGACCACTACCAGGTCCGCGGCTGGACCTGCTGGCACCGGTTCATCACCCTGGCCATGCTCGCCCTGGCTGCCCTGACCATCCCCGCCGCCACCCAGCAGCCTGACATCGACCCGGAGATCATTGCGTTGACCGTCGCCGAGATCCGCCGACTCCTCAACGCCCTCGTCCTCGCCGTGGCGCTACTGCCAGAGCACACTCTGCACTGGTCGGTCTGGCGACGAACATCCCAAGCCCGAGCCCGACGGTCCCACTACCGGCGCAGACTCGGTCACCAAGCCAGCCGAAAGATCAAGTCACTCAGGGCACCAGCTCGCTCGGCCCTGAACCAGCCGAGCTTGCGCATCGCTGGTTCCAGTCAGGGGACGAGATCCTCCGGGCGGATGCTGGCCCGCACCGGCTCGGTCAACTCCAGCACCTCGCCGGCCTTGGTCACCGACCGCTCGACGTAATGCCGGCCCTGGCGCTGGTACAGGTGCAAAGTGCCGTTCTCCTGCTCCACGAGCAGGTACCACTCGATGCCCGCCGCGGCGTAGTAGTGCATCTTGAGGACCTTGTCCGTAGCCGCGTTGCTCGGCGAGATGATCTCGCAGACCAGCCGCACGTCGCGTGCCTCGATGTTCAGTTCGTCGAAGTCGATCTCTTCGGTGATCACGAGGTCGGGGATGGGAATGCGACCAGGCTTCAGCCGAACGTTCACGGCCTCGAGCACGCGCAGCCCGGCCTGGCGGACCGGTGTGCGGAGCGCTGCCCGCAGCTCGCCGGAGATGTTCTGGTGCCGTGGGGTGGGCGCTGGGGTCACGTGGAGGCTCCCGTCGAAGAGTTCGACCCGCTGAGACGTCTCGCCGAGGGCCAGGTACTCCTCTTCCGTCCACGGTCCGTCGTGGTCGAACACCGCCGCGGTCATGGTCACCTCCACCTCGTGCCGGCGGGAATCCTCCCGTGGCAGCGACCACCATCGTCGCACCCGGCGTGCGTCGTGTGGTGGATGTCGGGGTGGTCGGAGGGCCCAGTTCAGGGGTAGTGACGGCGTTGTCGAGTCGTTACCCTGAGGTACGCTGACAGCCGCCCGGCTTGTAGCTTATTTTCGCCCTCAGTGATGTGTTGTAAGTTCTCTTCACTTCGTCACTGAGGGAGGCGGTCGTGGACAAGCCTGCACCGGCGCCGTCCGGCCAACCGGACGACCGCCAGAGCGTGCCGGAGCAGCGGGAGGGCGACGGTCCGTACCTGCGGGTGAGCGAACTGCGGGTGCGCTTCGACACCGAGGACGGCACGGTCCGCGCGGTCGACGGGGTCTCCTTCGCCGTCGAGCGGGGGCGCACCCTCGGCATCGTCGGCGAGTCCGGCTCGGGCAAGAGCGTCACCTCGCTGGCGATCCTCGGCCTGCACAACACCAAGCGCACGACCATCACCGGCGAGATCTCCGTCGGCGGCCGACAGCTCGTCGGCCTGCCCGAGGAGGAGGTACGCCGGCTGCGCGGCCGGGACATGGCGATGATCTTCCAGGACCCGCTGTCGGCGCTGCACCCGTACTACACGGTGGGCCGGCAGATCGCCGAGGCGTACCGGGTGCACCACCCGCGGGCCGGCCGGCGGGAGGCCCGGCAGCGGGCCGTGGACATGCTCGGCCGGGTCGGCATCCCGCAGCCGGCGAAGCGGTACGACCAGTACCCCCACGAGTTCTCCGGCGGCATGCGGCAGCGGGCGATGATCGCGATGGCCCTGGTCAACGACCCGGACCTGCTGATCGCCGACGAGCCGACCACCGCGCTGGACGTCACCGTGCAGGCGCAGATCCTGGACCTGCTCGCCGACCTGCAGAGCGAGTTCCACTCCGCGATCATCATGATCACCCACGACCTCGGCGTGGTCAGCCAGGTCGCCGACGAGGTGCTGGTGATGTACGGCGGCCGGGCCGTCGAGCACGGCAGCGTGGAGCAGGTGCTCCGGCGGCCGCAGCATCCGTACACCTGGGGTCTGCTCTCCAGCGTGCCGTCCCTGCACGGCGACGCCGACACGGACCTGGTGCCCATCACCGGCAACCCGCCCAGCCTGATCAACCTTCCGCCGGGGTGCGCGTTCCACCCCCGCTGCCGCTACGCCGACCGCAACGGCGACCGCTCGCGGACGGAGGTGCCGGTGCTGCGCCCGGCCGGCGAGGCGGGCCACCTGGTCGCCTGCCACCTGCCCGCCGAGGAGCGCACCCGGCTGTACCGGGAGGACGTCGCACACGTGGGGGTGGCCCGGTGAGCGCGAGGAATGCAGCGAAGCGGAGTCCCGCAGTCGCGAACGAAGGTGGGCTCCCGTGAGCGCGAGGAATGCAGCGAAGCGGAGTCCCGCAGTCGCGAACAAGGCGGGCTCCCGTGAGCGCGAGGAATGCAGCGAAGCGGAG
This sequence comes from Micromonospora sp. B11E3, assembly GCF_039871625.1. NCBI lineage: Bacteria > Bacillati > Actinomycetota > Actinomycetes > Micromonosporales > Micromonosporaceae > Micromonospora > Micromonospora sp. B11E3. Next base: position 3,172 of record NZ_JBDPMC010000074.1, read on the forward strand.
TCCCGCAGTCGCGAACAAGGCGGGCGCAGTGAGCAGTGAGACCGAGCCGTTGCTGAAGGTCAGCGGGCTGACCAAGCACTTCCCGGTGCGCGACGGGTTCCGCACCAAGGGTGTGGTGCGCGCCGTCGACGGCCTGGACTTCGAGGTACGCCCCGGCGAGACGCTCGGCCTGGTCGGGGAGTCCGGCTGCGGCAAGACCACGACCGGCCGGATGCTGGTGCGGCTGCTGGAGCCGACCGCCGGGCGGATCGAGTTCGCCGGCCGCGACATCACCCACGCCGGGCGGCGCGAGCTGCGCCCGCTGCGGCAGGACCTGCAGATCATCTTCCAGGACCCGTACGCCTCGCTGAACCCCCGCCACACGGTGGGCCGGATCGTGGCGATGCCGTTGCAGGTCAACGGCATCGACCCGCCCGGCGGGGTGAAGAAGCGGGTGCAGGAGCTGCTGGAGCTGGTCGGCCTCAACCCCGAGCACTACAACCGCTACCCGCACGAGTTCTCCGGCGGGCAGCGGCAGCGCATCGGCATCGCCCGGGCGCTGGCGCTGCGGCCGAAGCTGATCGTCGCCGACGAGCCCGTCTCCGCCCTGGACGTCTCGATCCAGGCGCAGGTGATCAACCTGCTCCGCGACCTGCAGCGCGAGCTGGGGCTGGCGTTCGTCTTCATCGCCCACGACCTGGCCGTGGTGCGGCACTTCTGCCAGCGGGTCGCGGTGATGTACCTCGGCAAGATCGTGGAGATCGGCGACCGGGAGGACATCTACGAGCGGCCGCAGCACCCGTACACCCGGGCGCTGCTGTCGGCGATCCCGGACGTGACCGCGCTCGGCCCGGGCGGCCGGATCCGGCTCGCCGGCGACGTGCCGACCCCCCTGAACCCGCCGTCGGGCTGCCGGTTCCGCACCCGCTGCTGGAAGGCGCAGGACGTCTGCGCGAACGAGGAGCCGGCCCTGGAACCGCGCGTGACCGGCGGCCAGCACACCGCCTGCCACTTCCCGGAACTGGATGCGGTCGGCGTCGGCGCCGAGGAGGTGACGAGGTGAGCCTGTCCCCGATCGAGGGCGTGGCGCTGGCGGAGATCGAGTCCTCCGGCGACGGCGCCGACCCGAAGGCGAAGGGCTTCGTCGGGCGGTCGCCCGGCCAGCTCGCCTGGGCCCGGCTGCGCCGGGACCGGACGGCGATGATCAGCGCCGGCATGCTGGCGTTCTTCGTACTGGTGGCGCTGGCCGCCCCGTTGATCGAGGCGCTGTACGGCGTCGGCCCGCGGGAGCAGTTCCAGAACCGGCTTGACGGCTTCGGCATGCCGCTCGGCTACGCCGGGGGCGTCACGGGCGAGCACTGGTTCGGGCTGGAGCCGGGCCTGGGCCGGGACATCTTCATCCGGATGGTCCACGGCCTGCGCACGTCGCTGTTCATCGCGTTCACCGCCGCGGTGATCACCGCGGCCATCGGCATCGTGCTCGGCACCCTCGCCGGCTACCTGGGCGGCTGGCTCGACGCGGTGGTCAACTGGATCACCGACCTGACCCTGGCCATGCCGTTCCTGATCATCGCGCTGGCGATCACCCCGACCGTCGCGCTGCGCTTCTACGGCCAGCGGGAGGAGGTGCCGCCCGCGTTCCAGATCGGCGTGCTCATCGCCATCTTCGCGCTGTTCAACTGGACCAGCACGGCCCGGCTCGTACGCGGGCAGGTCATCGCGCTGCGGGAGCGGGAGTTCGTGGAGGCCGCCCGGGCCAGCGGCGCCGGGCTGGGGCACATGCTGTTCCGGCAGCTCCTGCCGAACATCTGGGCGCCGATCCTGGTGTCGTTCTCGCTGGCGGTGCCGCAGTTCATCACCAGCGAGGCGGCCCTGTCGTTCATCGGGGTCGGCCTCACCGACGCGACGCCCAGCTTCGGCCGGATGATCTACCGCAGCCTGGACTACCTCCAGACGGACCCGGCGTACGTCTTCTTCCCCGGCATCACGATCTTCGCGCTCGTGTTCGCCTTCAACCTCTTCGGCGACGCGCTGCGCGACGCGCTCGACCCGAAGTCGTCCCGGTAGGGGAGTACCCATGGCGCGGTTCCTGGTCAAGCGGCTGCTGTCCGCCACGCTCACCCTGTTCGCGGTCAGCGTCCTGAGCTTCCTGATGTTCTTCGCCCTGCCCCGCGATCCGGTCAGCGGCATGTGCCCGAAGAACTGCAACCCGGAGCGGCTGGAGCGGGTCCGCCAGGAGTTGGGCCTGCGCGACCCGCTGGTCACCCAGTACGCCGGCTACATGAAGGGCATCGTCACCGGCCGGGACCTGGGCAGCGCCCAGGGCGGTCGGTGCGACGCGCCCTGCCTGGGCTGGTCGTACGTGAGCAACGAGGCGGTCAGCGACACGATCGCCCGGGTGCTGCCGGTGACGCTGAGCATCGTCATCCCGGCGGCGATCCTGTGGCTGCTGCTCGGCGTCGGCCTGGGCATGGTCTCGGCGCTGCGCCGGGGCACGTGGCTGGACCGGCTGGCCATCGGCTTCTCGCTGACCGGGGCGTCGCTGCAGCTCTACTTCGTCGGCGCGGTGCTGCTGCTGGTGTTCGTCTACAACCTGCGGCTGCTGCCGGTGCCGAGCTACACCTCGCTGTTCGACAACCCGCTCAAGTGGGCGAGCGGCCTCGTGCTCGCGTGGGTCGCGCTGGCGTTCCTCTTCTCCGCCATCTACGCCCGGCTGTCGCGGGCGCAGATGCTGGAGACGCTGTCGGAGGACTTCGTCCGCACGGCGCGGGCCAAGGGCCTGAGCAAACCCAAGGTGTACGGCCGGCACGCGCTGCGCGCGGCGATCACCCCGGTGGTGACCATCGCCGGGCTGGACGTCGGCGGCGCGCTGGGCGGCACGGTGATCACCGAGACGACGTTCGGCATCCAGGGCCTGGGGCGTACGGCCGTGGACGCGGTGCGCGCCGGGGACCTGCCCACCATCATGGCCACCGTGCTCATCGCCGCGGTCTTCGTGGTGGTGGCGAACATCGTGGTGGACCTGCTGTACGCCGCGATCGACCCCCGGGTGCGGCTGCGCTGACCAGCCTGCGCCGGTGATGAAAGTTATCGCCAACTGTTACACAACTTGCAGGTTTTCTTCTTTACGATCCTCGGGACGTCGGCGTTTCCGCCCGGCGGCACCTGGGTGGAGGAGGTAAAAGATGCGACCACGCGTGGCGGCCGCCGCAGGCGGCGCGATCGCTCTGGTTGTGGCGTTGGGTGCGTGCTCGGAGAACACGGGCGAGGGCACCACGGTGGACACCAACCGGCAGGCGACGGGGGTGATCGCCACCGACCCGAAGGACTCGAAGGGGCCGGCGGCCGAGGTGGCCGGCGCGCAGAAGGGCGGCACCCTCACCATCATCCGGGAGACCCCGATCTCCCACCTGGACCCGCAGCGGACGTACTCGTTCGCCGGCCTGATGACCAGCCCGCTGTTCGCCCGCTACCTGACCACCTGGAAGGACGACGGCAAGGGCGGCCTGGTCCTCGTCGGCGACCTGGCCGAGACGCCGGGCACCAACGTCAACAACGACTGCAAGGTCTGGGAATTCAAGATCAAGGACGGGGTGAAGTTCGAGGACGGCAGCCCGATCACCGCCAAGGAGATCGCGTACGGCATCGCCCGGTCCTTCGACCCGGACCTCGCCGGCGGCCCGACCTACGTGCAGGAGTGGCTGGCCGACACCCCGCAGTTCGACACCAAGTGGGACTTCAAGAAGAACAAGGGCTCCCTGCCCCCGGGCCTGACCACCCCGGACGACAAGACCCTGCGCTTCGAGTTCGCCAAGCCCCGCTGTGACCTGCCGTTCGCGGTCTCGCTGCCGACCACCGCGCCGCTGAAGGCCGACAAGGACACCGGGGTCAACCTGGACCAGCACCCGTTCTCCTCCGGCCCGTACAAGGTCGCGAGGAACCAGGCCGGCGTGCAGCTCACCCTGGACCGCAACCCGCACTGGGACCCGAACACCGACGCGGTGCGCCACCAGTACCCGGACCAGATCGTGTGGAGCTTCGGCCCGACGGCCGACGCGGCGAACAACCGGGTGATCGCCGACAACGGCGCGGACCAGGCCGCGATCGCCTTCAACGCCGTGCCGGCGTCGCTTGTCGCCCGGGTGGCGCAGGACGCGGCGCTGAAGTCGCGGACGCTGCTGTCCCCGACCCCGAGCGCCAACCAGCTCCTCATCAACAACCAGCGGGTCACCGACCTGAAGATCCGGCAGGCGTTGAACTACGCCATCGACCGCGAGGGCCTGGTCAAGGCGCTCGGCGGCCAGACCGTGGCCCAGCCGCTGACCACCCTGATGCCGCCGGCCACCATCGGCTACCAGGCGTACGACGCGTACCCGGCCGGGGCGACCGGCAACATCGACAAGGCCAAGGAGCTGCTCGGCGGCCAGACCCCGGAGCTGGTCCTCGGCGTCGCGGACAACACGACCGAGCAGCAGATGGGCACCCAGCTCAAGGCCAACCTGGAGCGCGCCGGCTTCAAGATCACGGTCAGGAACATCCCGGACGACTCGAAGCTCGACGAGGTCAAGAAGAAGGACAACCCCTGGGACCTGTACATCGGCAACTGGGCGGCGGACTGGCCGAGCGGCGCGTCGATCCTGCCGGTGCTCTACGACGGCCGCACCATCAAGGCCGAGGGCAACAGCAACTCGTCGTACTTCAACGACCCGGCGATCAACGCCGAGTTCGACCGGATCCTCGCCCTGGAGCCGGCGAAGCAGGGGCCGGAGTGGGCCAAGCTCGACGAGCGGATCATGAAGGAGCACGCCCCGGTGGTGCCGCTCTTCGTCGACGTGGCCTACAACGTGCACGGGTCCAAGGTCGGCGGGATCTTCATCTCCAGCGTCTTCGGCTACCCGTCCTTCGTGAACGCGTACGTCAAGCAGTGACCGTTCCGCGGTGACGTCCGCGCCCTCGGGCGCGGGCCGGGCCCCCTCGCACAACGCGGTGCGAGGGGGTCTTGCCGTGTCAGGCGAGGTGCGTGCGCAGGAAGTCCAGCTCCAGCTTGAGCAGGCGCTCGGCGAGGCCGCCCGCCGCCATGTGGGTGGCGCCGGTCAGCGGGAGCACCGAGTGCGGCCGGCCGGCCACCAGCAGCGCCGCCGACAGCCGTAGCGTGTGCGCGGCCACCACGTTGTCGTCGACCAGCCCGTGCACCAGCAGCAACGGCCGGGCCGGCTCGCCCGACACGGGCGGCTCGGCGGCCAGCTCCACCAGCGAGTGGTGCGCGTAGACGTCCGCCCCCTCCTCCGGCATCCCGAGGTAGCGCTCGGTGTACGCCGTGTCGTACAACGCCCAGTCGGTGACCGGGGCGCCGACGATCCCGCACCGGAACAGCTCCGGGTGGCGCAGCACCGCCAGCCCGGCCAGCCAGCCACCGAACGACCAACCCCGGACGCCGACCCGGCCGAGGTCCAGGTCGGGATGCTTGCCGGCCAGGGCGGTCAGCGCGTCGATCTGGTCGAGCAGCACCACGTCGGCCACCCGCCGGTGCACCGCCTTCTCGAAGGACGGGGCGATCCCGGGGGTGCCCCGGTTGTCGACCGTCACCACCGCGAAGCCGTTCTCGGCCCACCACTGCCGCTCCAGCCACGCCGACCGGGCGGCCGTCACCTCCTGGTGCCCCGGCCCGCCGTACACGTCCAGCAGCACCGGCAGCCGGGTGCCCTTGACGTGGTGGGTCGGGTAGAGCACCGCGCTGGGCAGCCGCCGGTCGGTGACCCGCACCATCAGCGGCCGGGGCGCGTACGGCGGGGCCGCCGCGAACGAGCGGAGCTGCGCCACCTCCCGGTCGCCCCGCCACACCGACCAGGTCGTGCCCGCCTGGTCCAGCGAGGCGGTGCCGACCACGAGCGTGTCGCCGCCCACCGCCGCGGTGTGCCAGCCCGGGGTGCCGCTCATCCGCCGGGCGTCCACGCCTGCGCCGATCAGCGTCCGCACGCGGTACAGGTGCCGCTGGCTCGGCTCGCCCTCGCTCGCCTCCACCAGCAGGTCCGCCGGGCCGCCGCCGGCGGGCAGCCGGCCCACCACCCGGCGCACGTACAGCGAGGGCGGGGTGAGCAGGGTGCCGTCGGCGAACAGGCACCGGGCGTCGTACCCGTCGTGGGCCAGCTCGCCGCCGACCAGCACCCGACCGTCCGGCAGGTGCGCCGGGGTGCCGGGGATCGGCTCCACCCAGCGCGGGTCGGCCAGCTCGGCGTGCACCTGCGTCTCGCCGGTGCGCGGGTCCACCGCGAGCACCAGGCCGTGCTGCTGGGACCGGCGCAGCACGGTGATCAGCGGGTTGCCGTCGGCCCAGTCGACCGAGGTCAGGTACGGGTAGGTCTCCCGGTCCCAGTGCACGTCGACCCAGCCGCCGTCGAGGTCGAGCAGGTGCAGGCTCACCTCCGCGTTCGGCCCGCCGGCCACGGGGTACGCGACGGTGGCCGGCGGGCTCGCCGGGTCCGCCGGGTCGTGCAGGTGCCAGCGCGGCAGCCGGGACTCGTCGACCCGGGCGGCCAGCACCGAGCGCCCGTCCGGGGCCCACCAGTAGCCCCGGTACCGGTGGAACTCCTCGGCCGCGATGTGCTCGGGCAGGCCCCAGGTCACCCCGCCGTCCTCGCCGGCCAGCATGGTGTCGGTCCCGTCGGGCGCCACCACCCGCAGCTCGCCCCGGCGCACCCCGTCGGCCGCGTCCGTGACGTACGCGAGCCGTTCGCCGGTCGGGTCGGGCCGCGGGTCGAGCACCGGCCCGACGGCCGCCACCTCGACCACGTCGCCGTGCACCAGGTCGGCCCGGAACAGCCGCCCGGCCAGCGCGAAGACGGCGACCCGCCCGGCCGCGTCGAGGGCGTACGAGCCGATGCCGGCGGCGCTGAGGCGCAGCCGTTCGCGCAGCGCCCGCTCGCCGGGGGAGAGCGCGGCCGGGTCGGCGTCGGCGCCGAGCAGGGCGCGGGGCTCCGCGACGAGCCGCTCCTCGCCGGTGGCCGTGTCGAGCAGCCAGAGCGCGTCGGCGGGATCCTCGGGGCCGGCCGAGCGCAGGAACGTCACCCGCGAGCCGTCGTCGGCCACGGAGACGGCGCGCGGCGCCCCGTGGCTGAACCGGTGGGTACGGGCGGCCAGCTCCGGAAAGTCCACACGTCGGATCGTAGAGCGGCGCCGGGGATGATGTGGCCGACCTGTGGGGACGCGTCGGGGACGGTGGGGGGTGAACCGCCGGTTAGAGTGACCGTCGTGACGACGCTGCCCGACCGCCGCCTCCTGCTGGTCCATGCGCACCCCGACGACGAGTCCATCGGCACCGGCGCGACGATGGCGCACTACGCCGCCCTCGGCGCCCACGTCACGCTGGTGACCTGCACCCTCGGCGAGGAGGGCGAGATCCATGTGCCGGAGCTGGCCCAGCTGGTCGCCGCCGAGGCCGACCAGCTCGGCGGGTACCGGATCGGCGAGCTGGCCGCGGCCTGCGCCGCGCTCGGCGTGACCGACCACCGGTTCCTCGGCGGGGCGGGCCGCTACCGCGACTCGGGGATGATGGGGCTCGCCACCAACGAGCACCCCCGGGCCTTCTGGCAGGCGGACCTCGACGAGGCCGCCGGGTACCTGCTGGAGATCCTGCGGGAGGTACGCCCGCAGGTGCTCGTCACCTACGACCCCAACGGCTTCTACGGCCACCCCGACCACATCCAGGCGCACCGGGTGGCGATGCGGGCGGTCGAGCTGGCCGCCGTCGAGGGGATCGCCCCGGCCAAGGTCTACTGGACAGCGATGCCGCGCAGCGTCCTGGAGGCCGGCCTGACGCACTTCGCCGAGTCGTCGGACAACCCCTTCGCCGGCATCGAGAACGCCGACGAGCTGCCGTTCGGCACTCCGGACCCGGAGATCGCCGCCCGGATCGACGCCACCGACCGGCACGCCGCGAAGGAGGCGGCGATGCGGGCGCACGCCACTCAGATCCCGGCCGCCTCGTGGCTCTACTCGATCGCCGGGAACTTCGGCGCCGAGTTCATGGGGGTGGAGTACTTCACCCTGGCGGTGGGGGAGAAGGGGCCGGGCGTCGGCCCGTACGGCTGGGAGGAGGACCTCTTCGCCGGGCTCGTCCTCGACGGCGATCCCGGTCGTACCCCGGTCGCGGCGGCCGGCGTCCGGTGACCCTGCCCGCCGCGCCGATGTCGGTCGTCCCACCGGAAGCCCCCCCGCCCGCGCCGCGCGGATCCCGGCCGCTGCTGGACGTGGCCCTGCGGGCCTCCGGCGGGGTGGTGGCCGTGGTCGCCGCGGTGGCCACCGGCCTGCTGGAGCTGATCCTGTCCACCGTCCGGGTGGCCGGCCACCTGATCGGCGTGTCGGTGGCGGTGGCCGTGCTCGCCAACGTCGCGCTGGCCTGGTTCGCCCACGCGGCGGTCGGCCGCCGGTGGGCGGTGGCGCTGCCCGCGACGCCGTGGTTCGTGCTGATGGGCGCGGCGGCCGTGCGGACCCACGAAGGGGACCTGCTGCTCTCCGGGGAGAACTGGGTCGGCCTGGCGATGATCGTCGCCGGGGCCATGACGTTCGCGGTGATGGGCTTCCGGCAGGTGCTCGCCCCGCCGCCGGTTCGCCGCGACGGGTGATGACGCCGCTCGGCTCGCAGTGGTAGACATTCGTGCCAGGAGCGCCCGTCGTGGGGCGGGCGGTGCGGCGGGAGGCGTGCGATGAAGGGTCGGTGGCGGGCGGTCGGCGTGCTCGCGGGTTCGCTGTTCGCGGTCAACGTGGTCGCCCGGGTGGTCATCAAGCTCGGCTTCGACGGCAACGACAGCGCCGCCGACCGGGTCACGTGGGGCATGTTCCTCGCGATCGGGGCGATCCTCGCCGTTACCGCGTTCCGCTGGGGGCAGGACCACCCGGTCTCCCGCTGGGCCGGTGACACGGCCGCCGCTGTGGGGATCGCGCTGCTGCTCACGATCCTCGTCGGGCCGTTGCTGGTCGGGGCGAACCCGTTCGGCAACGGGGCGGGCACGTTCTTCCTCCAGGTCTGGCTGTACCTGGCGGCCGCCGCGGCCGGCATCCTGGTCGGCTTCCTCACCCTGACCACGCTCGGTCGCGACCACCGCTCCGTGCAGCTCCAGCGCTACGCGGAGTTCAAGACGTCCAGGCCCCGCCGCCCCGTCCGTCGCTGACGGCCCGCCGGCCTCAGGGCTGCACCCTCGTCACGTACGTGTGGTGGGTGGTGAAGCCCAGCGACCGGTAGAGCGCCACGGCGGCGGTGTTGCGCTGCTCGACCTGGAGGAAGGCGTGGGTCGCCCCCAGCGCGGCGCCCCAGTCGGTCAGGGCACGCAGCACCCGGGTGGCCAGGCCCTGCCTGCGGGCGTGCGGCAGCACCTCGATCAGGGTCAGGCCGAGCCAGCGTCCCGCGCCGGTGACGCTGCCGCGGCCGACGGCGAGCAGCTCGCCGTCGGCGTACACCTGCGCGAAGCGGAGCTGGTCCACGGCGGTGAGCACGTGCCGGGCGGCGTCGGGCAGGCCGCCCTTGCGGCCGGCCGCGACCGCGAGCCAGTCGTCCGACGGCGCGGCGGCCAGCTCGACCGGCGGCAGGCCGGCGCGTTCCGGCGGGGCGGGCGGCAGCGCGGCGAGCGCGATGGTCTGCACCAGCACGGGCGGCCGGCCGGACCAGCCGCGTGCGTCCAGTTCGGCGCCGACCGGCGCGGCGAGCGGCAGCGGCGTGTTCACCATGGCGGGCTGCCCGCGCTCGGCGTACCAGCGCTCGACGGCGTCCAGCGCGGCGGGCAGCGGCCGGTCCGGGTCGCCGACGGGCAGCACGGAGTTCGCCCGGCCCGTCCAGCCGTCGGCCGCGCGCAGCAGCCAGTCGCCGAGCCGGTCCCGGACGGGGGCGGGCCACGCCTCGTCGGCGGCGAGCTCCAGTGCCACCACCGCGGACGCCGTCGGCCGCCGGGCCGCCGGCACCCGCTTGGCCCGGTGCACCTCCCCGACCGGCACCCGCAGCCGACCCTGCTCGGTCACCAGTGTGATGTGGGTCTCATTCAGCTCGACCAGTTCGCCCAGGGCGTCGGTGAAGAGCGGCCGGCCTTCGTGAATCCCCACAATCCGCCGGACCACGATCCGATGTCCCACATCCTGCTGTCGGAGCACGATCGACCCCCTCCCCGGCGAGATACTAGGCTCTTACCGGTCGCGGGTGATCGCGACGTGTCTTGCGGAGGAGAAGACCGGTGACATACATCATCGCCGAGCCCTGCGTGGATGTGCTCGACAAGGCATGCATCGAGGAATGCCCGGTCGACTGCATCTACGAGGGAAACCGGATGCTCTACATCCACCCCGACGAGTGCGTCGACTGCGGTGCCTGTGAGCCGGTCTGCCCGGTCGAGGCGATCTTCTACGAGGACGACGTCCCGGAGCAGTGGAAGGACTACACCGGGGCCAACTACGAGTTCTTCGAGGACCTGGGCTCGCCCGGCGGCGCGTCGAAGCTCGGCAAGGTGGAGAAGGACGCGACGTTCGTCGCGGCCCAGCCGCCGCGCGGAGAGGGCCACTGAACCGGCCCGCGCCGGTCTCGTCGCGGCTGCCCGAGTTCACCTGGGACACCCTGGACGCCGCGGCCGCTGTGGCCGCGGCGCACCCGGACGGTCTGATCAACCTCTCGATCGGCACGCCCGTCGATCCGGTGCCCCCGGTGATCCGGCAGGCGCTGGCGGCGGCGTCCGACGCTCCCGGCTACCCGCTGACCGCCGGCACGCCCGCCCTGCGGGACGCCATCGCGGCCTGGGTCGCCCGGGCCTGCGGCACGGGCGTCGACGGCCTCGGCGTGCTGCCCACCATCGGCTCCAAGGAGCTGGTGGCCTGGCTGCCCACCCTGCTCGGCCTCGGCCCCGGTGACGTCGTCGTGGTGCCGTCGGTCTGCTACCCGACCTACGAGGACGGGGCGCGGCTCGCCGGCGCCACCACCGTACGCACCGACTCGCTGACCGCGCTCGGCCCCGATCCCCGGGTCCGGCTCGTGTGGGTGAACTCGCCCGGCAACCCGACCGGGCGGGTGCTGCCGGTCAACCACCTGCGCAAGGTGGTCGACTGGGCCCGGGAGCGGGGCGCCGTGGTGGCCAGCGACGAGTGCTACCTGCCGCTGGGCTGGTCGGCCGAGGCCCGGCCGGTCTCGGTGCTCGCCCCCGAGGTCTGCGGCGGGTCGTACGACGGCGTGCTGGCGGTGCACTCGCTGTCCAAGCGGTCCAACCTGGCCGGCTACCGGGCCGGCTTCGTCGCGGGCGACCCGGCCCTGGTCGCCGAGCTGCTGAAGGTGCGCAAGCACGCCGGCATGATCGTCCCCGCCCCGGTGCAGGCGGCGATGATCGCCGCGCTCGCCGACGAGGGGCACGCGGACGCGCAGCGGGAACGCTACCGGGCCCGGCGGGAGCGGCTGCTGGCCGCGTTCACCGGGGCCGGCTTCACGCTGGAGCACTCCGAGGCCGGGCTCTACCTGTGGCTGACCCGGGGCGAGGACTGCTGGCGTACGGTCGACTGGTTGGCCCGCCGGGGCATCCTGGTCGCCGCCGGCGCCCTCTACGGCCCGGGCGGCGCCCAGCACGTCCGGGTGGCGCTGACCGCGTCCGACGCGCACGTCGCGGCGGTCCCCGGGCGGCTCGCCCAACCCTGACCCGACCCTGCTGTCCGCCTTCCGGGTGCCCCGGCCGCGCCGGCCGGGGCACCCGAGGCGTCAGGCGTTGATCCGCTCGAAGACCGCGAGCAGGGTGTCCCGGCTGCGCTTCTCCAGCAGCTCGCTGGAGTACAGCTCCTGGAGGGCCACCGTCCGCCCGCCGTGCAGGGTCAGCTCCGCCTTCAGCGGCACCTGCCGCTTGACCGTCACCGAGGTCACCTCCTCGTACGGCAGGAACGCGTGCCGGCTCGCCAGCTCGGCCACGGGCACCGACTCGACCAGGGCGCGCAGCCGCTTCTCGCCCTGGCTCGCCTTGCCCGGGTCGGCGACCAGCGGCAGCCCCCGGTCCAGGATCAGCAGGTCGTGTTCGGTCCCGTCCACCTTGATGTTGGCGAGCGCGCCGATCAGGTCGGCGTCCCGCCCGGAGACCCGCCGCTGCACCACCGTCGCGCCGGCCGGGTCCACGCCCAGCTCGGCGAGGCGGGTCAGCGCCTCGTCCAGGGTCCGGGGGTCGACCGCCAGCTTGGCGATCTCGGCGAGATCCCACGGCTCGCCGTCCGGGCCGACCAGACGGGCCGGGCCGGACCAGGACAGCTGCCAGTGCGCCCGCCCGGAGCGCACCGCGGCGTTGTCCAGCAGCGACTCCATCGGCCCGGCGAACCGGGCCGCCGCCTCCTCGCGGGTGGCGCCGTCGAAGAACTGCTCGGCGAACTCGCCCAGCCGGTCGGCCCGGACCAGGTCCAGCACCGTGGGCAGGCCGGGCTCGGCGGCGCCGGTGAACCGGCCGGCGGCCCGGTAGACGGTGTCGGCCTGGCGCTGCACCCCGGCCGCGACCGCCGCTGCGATGAACTCGGGCCAGGGCAGGAGCTGGCGGCCCTCGTGCGCCACCACGATCGACTGCAACGACCGTCCCGCCGCGTCGATGTCGGCCAGCAGGCCCGCCGCCGGCCGGTCGTCGGTCGCTGCCGCCCCCGGCCATCGCGGCCACCCGTACGCCGATCGGCGGGTGGGTGTCCCAGCGGGACGGCTCGTCGTCCGGCGCGTTCTCCCGCAACTGGGCGATCTCGTCCCGGCGGGCGGCGAGCAGCCGCGCGAAGCCACCGAACAGGTCGTCCGGGGCCAGCCCGGCCGACCAGCCCGGCTCGACGTACCGGCGCATGTAGAACGACCAGGCGGCGCCGAGCGCCGGCAGGGTGCGCAGCGCGGACGTCGCGGCATCCCGGCCGGCCAGCGCCACCGAGGCCCGGTCGGCCTCCAGCTCCTGGCGGCGCGACGCGGCGTTGTCCACCAGCAGGTAGAGCTTCGCGTAGCCGCGGAAGACCAGCCCGACCGGGTTGCGCCGGCCGATCCGTCCGATGGTCTCGCCGATCGCCAGCCGGCCCCGGTACGCCACCCCGCCGAGCCGGGTGTGCCGGCCCGAGTAGTGGCCCAGCTCGTGCGCCAGCACGGAGCGGAGCTGGTCGACCCGCATCGCCTGGAGCAGCGGCAGGCCGACGTACATGGTCCGCCGGCCGCCGATCAGGCCGAGCAGGCGGCTCTGCTCGGCGACGGCGGCGTTCACTCGGGCACCAGCCGGATCTCGTCCGGGGCGCGGGTGCCGACCGCGGCGGCCAGTTCGCGGACCGTGGCCCAGAGCTGCGGCGCCTCGCGCTCGTCGAGGATCAGGCCGGGTGCGGGCTCGCTCCTGGTGCGCATGGCCTTCCACAGCCCCACCAGTACGGCGCCGAGCGCGACCAGCAGCGGGATGATCAACTTCGCGGTGACCAGCCCGCTGGCCCACTGGTGGATCCAGAAGCCGAAGGCGACGACGCCGGCGAGCTGGAGCAGCGCGACGACGTAGAAGCCGATGAGCATGAGCACCGAGGCGAGCGCCCGGTACGTCGCGGCCATGGGTTCTTCCCCTCCCCCGTCAGGCCCACCGACGTGGTGGGCGGCGCAGGGACCGTACGGGGTGGACCTTGCGCCCGACAACCCCCTTCCGGGTCGTGGCGCCCGGGATCCCCGGCGGCGCCGGGGTGCCCACCGCCGGCACCGGGCGACCAGGCGATATCCTCGGTGCCCGGGTCGGGGCGAACCCGACATGTGTCGACCGAGACCCCGAGGTACGCCGATGGTGGACAGGCCGGGCCGCGCCCCGCGGGTCGCGGTGGTGGGCACCGGGCTCATCGGCGGCTCGGTGCTGCTGCGCCTGCACGAGCACGGGACGGACGTCGTCGGCTGGGACCCGGACGAGGCCACCCGCGTCGAGGGGCGGGCCCGGGGCGTGAACTTCCCCGAGGAACTGGCCGACGCCGTCCGCGACCGGGACGTGGTGTTCCTCTGCGGTCCGCTGTCGACCCTGCCGGAGACGCTGCGCACCGTGACCCGGCACACCCGGCCCGGGTGCGTGGTCACCGACGTGGGCAGCACGAAGGGCGCGGTCGCCGGCCACGCGGCGGCGTACGGGCTGACCGACCGGTTCGTCCCCGGGCACCCGATGGCCGGCACCGAGCGGGCCGGGCTGACCGCCGCCGTCCCCACCCTCTTCGACGGGGCGGCATGGGTGCTCTGCCCCTCGGCGGCGGGGATGGCGGGGTTCCGTACGCTCGCCGCCCTCGTCATCGACGTCTTCGCCGCGCGCATCGTGCCGATGTCGGCGGACGTGCACGACGCGGCGGCGGCGCTCGCCTCGCACATCCCGCACCTGCTGGCGGGCAGCCTGGCCGGCGCGGTGGCCGGCACCGAGCTGCGGGACGCCGTGCTGGGGCTGGCCGCCGGCAGCTTCCGCGACGGCACCCGGGTCGCCGGCACCCCGGCCAGGCGGACGGCGGACATGCTGCTGAACAACCGCGAGCAGGTCCTCGCGCAGTTGGGCCGGGTGACCGCGTTCCTCGACGAGCTCGCCGCCGCGCTGCGGGCCGGCGACGCGGACGCCCTCGTGGCGCACTACCAGCGGGCCCGCGGGCTGCGGCTGGCCCTGCTCGGCCGGACGACGCGCCCCGCCGCGCGGAGCTTCGCGCTCGGCGCCGAGGCCGACGACGAGCTGGAGTACCTGCTGTCCCTCGGCTCGGCCGGCGGCTACCTGACGGCGTGCCGGGTGGCGGACGGCGAGGTCGCCTACACCGGGCACGTCCCGGAGCCGGACGCGGCCGGCGCCGCCGGGCACGTCCCCGTCGGCCCCGAGGCGTGAGACGGGAATCCTTCCACACCCGAGGCGTCAATAAGGGGCCGTTCCTTCGTTAGGGTGAGGGCATGGTGGACGGACCGGTCGTGACCGTACGCGGCGAGGCGCATCGGGAGGTGCCCCCCGAGCTGGCCCGGTTCATGGTGACCGCGACCGCCCGGGACCGGGACCGGGAGACGACCCTGACCCGGCTCGCCGAGCGGGCCGCCGCGGTGCGGGTGCTGCTCGACTCCGCCGAGCCGGCCGTGGAGCGCCGGGAGACCGGCGACCTGCGGGTGTGGCCGCAGACGCGGCGCTCCGGCGAGCGGGTGGTGGCCTGGCACGGCAGCGTCGCCACGACCGTGACCCTGAGCGACTTCACCGCGCTGGGCGAGCTGATGCTGCGGCTGGCCGACCAGGACCAGGTCGAGGTCGCCGGCCCCTGGTGGGCGCTGCGCCCGGACAGCCCGGCGTACCGGGAGGCGCGGCACGCCGCGATCGCCGACGCGCTGGTCCGTGCCCGGGAGTACGCGGAGGCGCTGGGCGCCCGGGTCACGGGCCTGCTGGAGCTGGCCGACACCGCGCTGGGCGGCCCGCAGCCGATGCTGGCCCGCGCCGCGTACGGCGGCGGGATGCAGGCCGGCGGGCCGCCGGAGCTGGAGCTCGACCCCCGCCCGCAGACCGTGCAGGCGGCGGTGGAGGCCCGCTTCTCGATCACCGCCCCGGTCCTCAGCTGATGCCCGCCGCCCGGGTGCTGCCCGTCGAGGAACTGGTGGCCCGCGCCCGGGCCCTCGCCACGGCCGGCCCCCGACAACTGCTCGGCATCGCCGGCGCCCCGGGAGCCGGCAAGTCCACCCTGGCCGAGCGCGTCGTCGCCGCGGTGGGGCCGGCCGCGCGGCTGGTGCCGATGGACGGGTTCCACCTGGCCCAGGCGGAGCTGCGCCGCCTCGGCAGGGACGCTCGCAAGGGCGCGGTGGACACCTTCGACGTCGTCGGGTACGTCTCGCTGCTGCGCCGGTTGCATTACCCGGAGCCGACCTCGGTGTGGGCGCCCGAGTTCCGCCGGGACATCGAGGAGCCCGTCGCCGGGGCGATCGAGGTGCCGCCGGAGGTCCGGCTGGTGGTGACCGAGGGCAACTACCTGCTCCTGGCGGAGTATCCCTGGGACGAGGTGCGGGCCCTGCTGCACGAGGCGTGGTTCCTCGACCTGGACGACGACCTGCGGCGGCGCCGGCTGACGGCCCGGCACGAGGCGTACGGGCGGTCGCCCGAGCAGGCGCGGGCCTGGGCGCTGGGCAGCGACGAGGCCAACGCCACCCTGGTGGCCGGCACGGCCGACCGCGCCGACCTGGTGGTCCGGCTGGCCGAGCCCCCGCCGGCCTGACGGGCCGGGGGACCGCCGCCCGGCCCCGCGCTCCGGGGCGGCGAGGAAGACATTGTGTACGAGATCCGTCACCTTGAGTGCTTCCGTATGCATACCGAGTATGCAATTCTTCTCTGGTCAATGTGCGCCTCTCGTCAGTGATGACGCCCCACGAGGAGGATCCGTTGCATCGAAGAGGAAGAAAGCCCCTCGGCCTCGGCCTGGCCCTCGGCCTGGTGCTCGCCGCACCGCTCGCCGTGCCGGCCGCCGCCGCCCCGGCCGGACCGGCCCCGGCGGCAACCGGCGCCCGCGCGCCGGGAGCCGCGCCGGCGGGACCCGCGGCCGGCCGTCCGTCCACCGTCACCCTGGTCACCGGCGACAGGGTCACCCTCACCGCCTCCGGCGCGGTGAGCGTCCGTCCCGGTGGCGGCCGGGACAAGCTGCGGTTCCTGGTCCAGCGGACCGACGGGCACGTCAGCGTGCTGCCCCAGGACGCGCTGCCGTTGCTGCGGTCCGGCCGGGTGGACCGGCGGCTGTTCGACGTCACCGGGCTGGTCGAGGCCGGCCACGACGACACCCACCGGGACAGCCTGCCGCTGCTGGTGTCGTACCGGTCGGGGGAGGGCCGCCGGGCCGTGGCCGCGACCGACGGCATTCGGGTCACCCGGGACCTGCCGGCCATCGGCGGCGCGGCCGTGACCGCTGACAAGGCCCGGGCCGACGCGCTCTGGGGCGCGGTGACCACCGGCCGGGCGGGAGCCCGGGTCGACATGGCGGGGGGTGTCGACCGGCTCTGGCTGGACGGCAGGCGCCAGATCACGCTCGACCACAGCGTGCCGCAGATCGGGGCGCCCGCCGCGCACGCGGCCGGGTTCACCGGCAGCGGCGTCACGGTCGCGGTGCTGGACACCGGGGTCGACGGCGACCATCCCGACTTCGCCGGCCGGCTCGCGGAGTCCCGCAACTTCACGGAGGAGGCGGAGCCGGGCGACGTCGTCGGGCACGGCACGCACGTCGCCTCGATCATCGCCGGCAGCGGTGCGGCGTCGGGCGGGAAGTACCGGGGCGTGGCCCCGGACGCGACCCTGCTGTCCGGCAAGGTGTGCGAGGTCTACGGCTGCCCCGAGTCGGCCATCCTGGCCGGCATGCAGTGGGCCGCCGTGGAGAAACGCGCCAGGGTGGTCAACCTGAGCCTCGGCGGGCCGGACAGCCCGGACGTCGACCCGTTGGAGCAGGCGGTGCAGTCGCTCACCGAGCAGACCGGCGCCCTCTTCGTCATCGCCGCGGGCAACGACGGCTCGGACGGCTCGGTCAGCTCCCCGGCCTCGGCCGACGCCGCCCTGGCGGTCGGCGCGGTCGACCGGGACGACGAGCTGGCCCGGTTCTCCAGCCGCGGCCCGCGCGTCGGCGACGACGCGCTCAAGCCGGACGTCACCGCCCCGGGCGTGGAGATCGTCGCCGCCCGGGCGGCCGGCAGCGACCTCGGCGCGCCCGTCGGCGAGCGGTACATGACCCTCTCCGGCACCTCCATGGCCACCCCGCACGCCGCCGGCGCGGTGGCGCTACTCGCCCAGCAGCACCCCGACTGGCGGGCCGGCGCGCTCAAGGCGACCCTGATGGCCGCGGCGAAGCCCCACCCGGGGCAGACCGCGTACCAGCAGGGCGCGGGCCGGATCGACCTGGCCCGGGCGATCACCCAGGGCGTCACCAGCGCCCCGGCGAGCGTGTCGTTCGGCCGCACGATCTGGCCGCACGGCGACGACGAGCCGATCACCCGCACGGTGACCTGGCGCAACTCCGGTGCCGCTCCGCTCACCCTCGACCTCTCGGTGGAGGCGACCGGGCCGGACGGCCAGCCCGCCCCGGCCGGGGCGTTCCGGCTCGGCGCGTCCCGGGTCACCGTGCCCGCGGGCGGCGAGGCGCAGGCCACGGTCACCGCGGACACCCGGGCCGACGGCCCCGACGGCTACTACACCGGCCGGGTCGTGGCCCGGTCCGGCACGGCCGTGGCGGTCACCCCGATCGCCGTGCACCGCGAGGTGGAGAGCTACGACGTCACGATCAGCCACCTCGACCGCGGCGGCTCGCCCACCGGCGACCACTACACGTCCCTGGCCCCCCTGGACGGCTTCGCGTTCCCCCACGACGTCCACGACGCCGACGGCACGGCCACCGTCCGCGTCCCGAAGGGCCGGTACGGGCTGTTCAGCTACCTGTTCCAGCTCGACGACGCCGGGGAGTACGCCGGCGCCACCACGCTCAGCCAGCCCGAGCTGGTGGTCGACCGGCCGCTCCGGCTCACCGTGGACGCCCGTACCGCCAAGCCGGTCGTGACCACCGTGCCGCAGCGCGACGCGACCCCGCTGCTGGTCGACGTCAGCTCGGTCTTCTACGGCGCCGACCAGAGCATCTACGGCTTCAGCCTGTGGAGCTTCGGCTTCGAGGGGCTGGCCGTCGGCCAGCTCGGCCCGGACAGCACGCCCGAGGTGTTCGTCGGCACGATCGGCAGCCAGTGGGCCGACCGGGAGGCGGCCAGCAGCCCCTACCTGTACGCGCTGCTGGAGGCGTTCCCCGGCCGGATGCCGACCGGCTTCGAGCGGCACTACCGCAGCCGCGACCTGGCCACGGTCGTGCACACGTTCCGGGACGCGTACCCGGGGCTGGAGGCCGAGCGGGTCGTGTTCGGCGAGCCCGAGTACAACACGGGCGGGTCCGCCGTGGTCCTGCCCACCGCGCCCGGCCGGCGGGTGGAGCACTACAACACGACCGGCGTGCGGTGGAGCAGCGAGATGATGTACGGCACCCGGGACGCCGACGGCTGGCTGGAGCCGAAGGCCGTGCTGATCAGCCCGCAAGCCGCGTACCGGGCCGGGCGGACGTCCCACGAGACGTGGGGCGTGGCGCCGTACGGGCCGTCCTTCCCGGCGCGGCGCTGGGGGCACGAGGGCATCACCCGCGCCGGCGACACGATCGTGGTCGACCTGCCCGTGCACAGCGACGCGGCCGGACACCCGGGCGGGTCGCTCAACGACCCCGAGCGGACCGCGCTGTACCGCAACGGCGAGCTGGTCGGGGAGAGCCCGTACGCCGGGTACGGCGAGTTCGAGGTGCCGCCCGGCGCGGCGGACTACCGGCTGGAAGTCTCGGCGAAGCGTGACTTCACCGACCTCAGCACCGAGGTCACCGGCGCCTGGACGTTCCGCTCCCGGCACGTCTCCGGCGACGACTTCGCGGCGCAGCCGGCGATGGCGGTGCGCTTCGCCCCGCCGCTGCGCGCCGACAACAGCGCCCCGGCGGGCCGGACGTTCGTCGTCCCCGTGGCGGTCGAGCGCCAGCCCGGCTCGCCGGCGGCGAAGGTCGCCGCGCTGGCCGTCGACGTCTCGTACGACGGCGGCCGGACCTGGCGTAAGGCGGAGCTGCACCGCAAGGGCTCCGGCTGGGCGGCGACGCTCAGGCACCCGGCCGGCGCCGGCCACGTCTCGCTGCGGGCGACCGCGAGGGACACCGCCGGCAACACCGTCACCACGCGGATCATCCAGGCGTACGGCCTGAGGTGACGCGGCGTCCGGGCCCGGCGGGGCGCTCCCACCGGGCCCGGGACGCCCTGCTGGTACGCCCGGCGCCACGGTTCGCCGAGCGACCGTGCGGACAGGCCCGGCCTCCTCGTCGCGGCCGGGCCTGTCCGCACCGGGCTCAGTTTCGGGTCCTGGCCCAGGTGATGAACCGGTCTGTGAGGTCGGGGATGTGCTGGGAGCTGAGCTGGGCGAGCTGGTCGCGGGCCTCGACCATGAGCCCGCTGAGGTAGATCAGCAGGGATGTCCGGTTGCCCCGGTACTCGCTGAGCAGGGACAGCCGGGCCGGTTGACAGGGCCACTCCGCGCCGCAGTTGCGACACCGCCACAGCGGGCGCATCGGGAGATGTGGACGGGACGGTCTCATCGCCGTAGCCTCAGCGCCGTCGCCCGCGCCTCGTCGTCGGTGAGGGGCAGGAACCACAGGAAGGCCTCCCGGTTTACGTAATCAGCGAAAAACCAACGGCAGCGCTGGTCAGAGCTGGACCCGCAGGATGGCGGGGCCGCTAGTGCCGACGACCAGTTGACCAGCGTTACCGTTGATTCGGGGCTGAAAATTACGCCTGGGCCGGGTAGCCGAAGTTTTGTGTCCACCAGGGGCCGCTGTCGAGGTGTAAGCCGACACCAATAACGGAGAATTCGGGATTTAGTAGATTAGCGCGATGGCCAGGGCTGTTCAGCCAGGAATGAACCACCTCGTGCGGCTGCCGCTGACCCTTGGCAATATTTTCTGCGGCGGGCTGGGCGTACCCGTGTGACCGCATCCGGTCGAAGGGCGTAACGCCATCTGGGTCGTTGTGGGAGAAGAAGCCGCGCCGCGCCATGTCGGTGCTGTGGCTGCGCGCCGCCTGGCGAAGCAGTTCATTGATTTTCAGCGGGGGCACGCCAGCCTTAGCTCTGGCTTGATTGGTCAAGCGCACCACCGTGTTCTCGAGGTGGGTCCGGTAGGTGTCAGGGCCAATTCTGACTGCCGGCTGAGCAGACCGAGTGTGCGCGGCCCGGCCGGAGCTCACCACGAAATAGTCGTCATCTTCGTCCACCTCATGAGACCGTCTCTGTGGCGGCACGCTCGTCGTCATACTCGCGGCTCCCCGGAAATTCACGACTGAGCCGTCCCGACGTTTACGCTTTTTGCTCCTCGGCATGTCTTGTCCCCTTCGACTGTCGCTGCTCACGGATCTGCTTGTAGATGATCCACTGAGGTTGGAGTGCGGCTGCGCGGCCCCACGGGGCCCGCTTGCGCCGTCGTCCGGGGCCGTGCGGCTGGCTGCTCCGCTGGCCGCCGAGGGCCACCCGGTCGACCACGACGACCTGGCCACCATCACCCCGTACATCACCTACACCATCCGCCGTCTCGGCGATCTGGTGCTCGACCTGGACCCGCCTGACGCGGGCTCGACCTGAGCCGCCGACGATCAGCTGCCAGGCATGTTTGCCCGGGTTGCCAGGACGTTCTGACTGGTGGCGATCTTGGAGGATGTGTTCGGCAATCGAGACAGCGGCTGTGGCATGGTCGCATATGGAGGGCGCGGCGGTATGGTCGAGTCCTCCGAGGCGCTCGTCGGAGCGTCGCCTGAGGGTGGCTCATCATCCTCGCTGTCACTAGCGTCGGTCAGGATGAAAAAGTCGGTGAGGAAGCAGGCCACCTCGCCGTCAGCGGTGCGCCCGACCCAGGTCGGGTAGTTCCCGTCTCCGTCACCGGAGGAGAACGCCACCAGCAGGGGCCGGTCCTCGTCATCGGCCAGCGTGGCGGGTGCGGTGGCATCGGTGTCGCGGATGTCCAGGCTGATGAGCAGCCGGTCGAAGTAGTAGCCGTCGTTCTTCTCGCCCAGCGTCGCGAGGCTCGCCGCGTCCACGAAGCCGCCGGTACCGCCGTCGACCGGGTAGCCGAAGTACTCGCCGTCGCCCAGTTCGGAGACGTCCTGGCCCGCACACACCGCCATCTCCCAGGAGACGGCGGGCTCGTCCCGGACCACCAACCGGGCCGCCGCGATCACCTCGTACGCATCCTGCTCGCCCGGCTCGCCGAACACGGCGAGCACCAGCACCAGCGGATACCGACCCGGCGGCACCTGCTGGACAAACCTGTCCTCGGACTCGGACATAGCCCCGAACATGAAGGGCTCGCCGGCGACGACCCACCCGGACGGCAACCACAGGGAGGCGTCCTGCCGCAGCCGGACAGTAGCGACGTCGCCGCCGGGAAGTGTGTGACGTGTTCCGGGCACAAAGAGCCGTTCGAAGTCTGGGGCCGACAGCGGCATCGAACGCTCCTTCGGGAGTCTCACCACGGCACCCGATATGGACGCCTCAGCGCCACATTATGAGGCACCACGTAGCCAGCTCGCCGACCGCCGCGCCCCGGTCGCCTGGCGCCGCGCCCAAGCCCTCGCGGACATCGACCCTGACACCGGCCGGGGCCGGCTGTCGTACCCCCCGCGCCGAGTACCTGTTCAAGCGGGCGTCCATGCTCCACGACCCGCACGGCGTCGGGTACACGCCGCACCAGCTCCGCCACTCCGCACTGACCCACCTTGCCGGTCACGGTGTTCGTGACAGCAAGGACCCGGCTGGTCCGGTGCTCACCTTCGACCCGCAGACCTGGCGCTCGTTCGTGAAGTTCGCGAAGCAGTCCTGAGGCGAACGAAGAAGCCCTCAGCGAGATGCTGAGGGCTTCTGTCGTATCCGGGTGGAGCATGCCGCCGTGAATCTTGGTATCAAGCCGCCCCTCTGGGGGCCATTTCGTACCAAGAATCGGAGCGCAGCCTGCCCGTGGCCGTGACAAGCTCGGGGCGCCTTTGGAGCTGCCCGCACAGGCGGGGCGGGCGACGCGACCGGCGGACGCGGCCGCGAGCGGCGGGTTGAGCGGGCGCGGACGCATGAACGGGGCAGCTCCACAGTCGGCCGACAGACGTACCGTCGGCCCGGACCCCGTCGGCCCGGACCCCGTCGGCCCGGACCCCGTCGGCCCGGACCCCGTCGCCCGGACCCCGTCGCCCGGGAACCGGCCGACGGGCCCGCCGCAGGGCGGGTCAGTCGTTGGCGTGCAGGGCGGCGTTCAGTTCGATGCCCTGGCCGGTGCGCGGGCGGGCCTCCAGGGCGCCGGTGACGGAGTTGCGCCAGAACGTCAGGCCGTCCACGCCGGAGAGCTCGCGGGCCTTGACCACCCGGCCGTCCGGCAGGCTGATCTTGGACGCGGCGGTGATGTAGCAGCCGGCCTCGACCACGCAGTCGTCGCCGAGCGAGATGCCGACGCCGGCGTTCGCGCCGATCAGGCTCCGCTGGCCGATGCTGACCCGCTCGGTGCCGCCGCCGGACAGGGTGCCCATGATCGACGCGCCGCCGCCGATGTCGGAGCCGTCGCCGACCACCACGCCCTGCACGATCCGGCCCTCGACCATCGAGGTGCCGAGGGTGCCGGCGTTGAAGTTGACGAAGCCCTCGTGCATGACGGTGGTGCCGGCGGCCAGGTGGGCGCCGAGCCGGACCCGGTCCGCGTCCGCGATCCGCACCCCGGACGGGACCACGTAGTCGGTCATCCGGGGGAACTTGTCGACCCCGTACACGGCCAGGTGGCGGCCGGCCGCCCGCTCGATCACGCGCAGCTCGTCCACCCGCTCCGGCGGGCACGGCCCGGCCGACGTCCAGGCCACGTTCGCCAGCTTGCCGAAGATGCCGTCGAGGTTCAGCTCGTTCGGCCGGACCAGGCGGTGGGAGAGCAGGTGCAACCGCAGGTACGCGTCGGTCGCGTCCTTGATCGGGTCGACCAGCGAGCCGATCTCGGTCACCACGACCGCGGTACGCAGGCCGGGCAGCGCTCGCTCGCCGATCGCGCCGGCCGGCAGGTCGAGCACGTCGGCCTGGTCCTCACCGGGCACCAGCGGCAGCGCGCCGAGGCCGAGCTTCCCCGTCGGGTACCAGGTGTCGAGCACCTGATCGTCGGCGGTGACGGTCGCCAGGCCGATGCCCCAGGCGGATTCGGTCTTCACAGGATCACCGCCAGGATGCCCCGTCCTTCAGGGTGGGGAGGAACGGCGGGCGCGTTGTCAGCCATGACTGTCCTTTCTGGTCTGGTAATACTGGTCCTGTGCGGACGGCGTACAGGTGTCGGGCGTATCCGACCCCGGAGCAGGTGAGCGTGCTGAACCGCACGTTCGGCTGTATCCGGGTGGTGTGGAACCGCACTCTCGCCGCCCGCCACGCTCGTTACCACGCCGGAGGCAGATCGACCTCGTACGCGGAGACGGATCGGGCGCTGACGGAGATGAAGAAGCAGCCCGATCTGGCGTTCCTGGGGGAGGTGTCGTCGGTACCGTTGCAGCAGACCCTGCGCCACCAGCACACCGCCATGACCGCCTTCTTCCAGAAGCGCGCCCGGTATCCGCGGTACAAGTCCCGGCACGGCCGCCAGTCGGCCTCCTACACCCGCTCGGCGTTCCGCCTGCGCGGTGGAAACCTGTCGCTGGGGAAGACACCGGGTGTGTTGCGGTTCGTGTGGTCGTGGCCGGATGTGGATGTGACGGCGCTGGATCCGACGATGGTGACGGTGTCGCGTGATCCGGACGGCCGCTGGTTCGTCACCTTCGCCGTCGACGTGGAGACACCCGCCGCACCTGAACCCACCGGTGAGGTGGTGGGTGTGGATCTCGGCCTGAGCGCCCGGCGCAAGGTCGCCCGGGCGCATTCGCGGGTACGCGACGCCCGCCGGGACTTCCTGCACCAGCAGTCCACCGCCCTGGTGCGTCGGTTCGACGCCATCGCGGTGGAGGATCTGGCGGTGGCGAACATGGTCCGCAACCGGTCCCTGGCCAGATCCATCTCCCGCACCGGCTGGGCCGAGTTCCGTACCCTGCTCACCTACAAGGCGCACCGCGGCGGCCGCACCCTCGCCGTCGTGGACCGCTGGTACCCATCGAGTAAGACGTGTTCGGCGTGCGGGCATCTGCTCGCCACCCTTTCCCTCGGCACACGCCACTGGGTGTGTCCGGGGTGCGGCACCCGGCATGACCGGGACGTCAACGCCGCCAAGAACATCGCCGTCGCGGCCGGGCTGGTCGAGACACAAAACGCCTGCGGAGCGGACGTCAGACACGGGGAACCTCCTTCCGTGCGGTCTGCCGTGAACCAGGAACCCCCACCCGCGAGGGTGGGAATCCCCCGCCTCTAGGCGGGGGAGGCTGTCAATCCTCGCCCTCACCGTTCCTGACGGTACCGTGCGAATCATGGAGAACCCGCTGACCCCCGAGGTCCTGGCCGATCCGGTGGCACTGACCCGCGCGCTGGTCGACATCGAGTCCGTCTCCCTCAACGAGAAGGCGATCGCCGACTGCGTGGAGGAGGTGCTGCGCGGGATGCCGCACCTGACCACCTACCGGCACGGCAACACCGTCATGGCGCGTACCGACCTGGGGCGGGCCTCGCGGGTGGTGCTGGCCGGGCACCTGGACACCGTCCCGCTGAACAACAACTTCCCGTCGACGATGCGCGGGGACCTGATGTACGGCTGCGGCACCTCCGACATGAAGTCCGGGGTGGCGTACGCGCTGCACCTGGCGGTGACCCTGCCCGAGCCGAAGTACGACGTGACGTACTTCTTCTACGAGGCCGAGGAGATCGAGTCCAGGTACAACGGTCTGTTCCTGGTCGCCGAGGCGTACCCGGAGTGGCTCCAGGCCGACTTCGCGGTGCTGCTGGAGCCGACGTACGGGATCGTGGAGGCCGGCTGCCAGGGCACCATGCGGGCCATGGTGACCACCACGGGCGTACGCGCCCACTCGGCGCGCTCCTGGCACGGGGTGAACGCGATCCACGCCGCCGGTGAGGTGCTGCGCCGCCTGACGGCGTACGAGGCGCGCCGGGTCACCATCGACGGCTGCGAGTACCGCGAGGGCATGAACGCGGTCCGGATCCACGGCGGCGTCGCGGGCAACGTGGTGCCGGACCGGTGCGAGATCGAGGTGAACTACCGGTTCGCGCCGGACCGGAGCCCGGCCGAGGCCGAGGCGCACCTGCGGGAGGTCTTCGCCGGCTTCGAGGTGACGGTGACGGACATGGCGGCCGGGGCGGCGCCCGGGCTGGAGGCGGCCCCGGCGCGGGAGTTCCTGGCGGCGGTCGGCGCCGCGCCGATCGGCAAGCTGGGCTGGACGGACGTGGCCCGGTTCGCCGCGATGGGCATCCCTGCCCTGAACTTCGGCCCGGGCGACCCCAACCTGGCCCACCACCCGGACGAGCACGTCGAGATCAGCAAGATCCGCGACGGGGCCGCCACCCTGCACCGCTGGCTCGCCCCCGCCTGAGCCGTCGGCGTACGCGTCGAGGCCCCCGCCCTCCGAAAGCGGAAGGCCCGCGTCACCGGCTGCCGGTGACGCGGGCCTGCGGCTGCTACGGGTCGTGGGCCGTCAGGCTCCCACGGGTGGGAGGCGTCAGGCGGTGGGGGTCAGGGACGACTCGGTGCGGGTGTCGGACGGGTCGCCGGTGTGGCCGTGGATCTCGGCCTCCAACTGCCGGGCGCGGCGGCGCTCGGCCACCACGTCGCGGATCCGCCGCTGCATCTGGCGCCGGATCCGGACCATCTCGCTGTTGTTGATCACGCTTGCTCCTCCCCCGAAGGCACGCGCCGGGGCATACCCGGTATGTGAATACTAAGACGCCCGTGCGACCGAATTAGTTGCCTGCGCCGCCGGAAAATTTCGTCGGCCCGCCGGGTCGCGGCGGCGCCCGGCCCGACGGGCGGCCTCCACTACGGTTGGTTCCCATGAGCGACAGCAACGGTCAGGCGCCGGGCCGCGATCCCGGCCGGAC
Source organism: Micromonospora sp. B11E3 (assembly GCF_039871625.1). Taxonomy (NCBI): domain Bacteria; kingdom Bacillati; phylum Actinomycetota; class Actinomycetes; order Micromonosporales; family Micromonosporaceae; genus Micromonospora; species Micromonospora sp. B11E3. The sequence goes on from NZ_JBDPMC010000074.1 coordinate 29,685, forward strand.
GCGGCACCGGGGTTCCGTCACGCTGCGCCGCAAGGCCATCCCGAGCAGCACGGCCGACCAGCGGCTGCTGGACTCCCGGGGGCGCGGCGACTGGAAGACCAGGGACTCCTGGCGGGCGTTGCGCATCCTGTCGGAGTTCGTGGAGGGGTTCGACACCCTGGCCGACCTGCCACCCGCGGTCAGCGTCTTCGGCTCGGCCCGGAGCACTCCCGACAGTCCCGAGTGCCGGCTCGCCGAGCAGTTGGGCGCGGCGCTGGCCCGCGCCGGATACGCGGTGATCACCGGTGGCGGGCCAGGCGTGATGGAGGCGGCGAACCGCGGCGCCAACGAGGCCGGCGGGCTCTCGGTGGGGCTGGGCATCGAGCTGCCGTTCGAGCAGGGCCTCAACGACTGGGTCGACGTGGCCATCGACTTCCGCTACTTCTTCGCCCGCAAGACGATGTTCGTCAAGTACGCCCAGGCGTTCGTCGTGCTGCCCGGCGGCTTCGGCACCATGGACGAGCTGTTCGAGGCGCTGACCCTGGTGCAGACCGGCAAGGTCACCCGGTTCCCGGTGGTGCTGATGGGCGTCGACTACTGGCGCGGCCTGCTGGACTGGCTGCGCGACACGATGGCCGCCGACGGGAAGATCGGGCCGATCGACCTGGAGCTGATCCGCCTCACCGACGACGTCGACGCGGCGGTGCGGCACATCGTGGAGGCCGAGGCGGCGCTCTCCGCCGAGCAGGAGGCGGTCCGCGAGGAGGCCGTCGCGCGTACCGGGGCGGACCAGCGGGCCGCCGCCGAGCAGGCCGGGGAGGGCTGAGCCGGTGGCGGCGATCTGCGTGTTCTGCGCGTCCTCCCGTACCCTCGACCAGCGCTGGCTGGACCTCGCGGCCGAGGCGGGCGCGGAGATCGCCCGCCGCGGCCACACGCTGGTCAGCGGGGGCGGCTGCGTCGGGATGATGGGCGCGGTGGCGGACGGCGCGCGCTCGGCCGGCGGCCCCACCCTCGGGGTGATCCCGCAGGCGCTGGTCGACCTGGAGGTCGCCGACCTCGCCTCGGACGAGCTGCTGGTCACCGCCGACATGGCCGACCGCAAGACGCTGATGATCGAGAAGTCGGACGCGTTCCTCACGCTGCCCGGCGGGCTCGGCACGCTCGACGAGCTGTTCGAGGTGTGGACCACCGCCACCCTGGCCCTGCACGCGAAGCCGATGGTGCTGGTCGACGCCGACGGCTTCTACCGCCCCCTGCTGGACTGGCTCGCCACGTTGGCCGACCGCAACTTCCTCAAGCCGGCCGGCCTGGGCCTGCTCATGGTCGTCGACACGATCCCGGCGGCCCTGGAGGCCCTGGAAGCCCACCTGACCTGACGGCCCCGCCCAGCCCACCCTGGGCTCGCCTCGGTGATCAAGAGAGTTGCGTCGGAGTCGATCTCCGATCTGACGCAACTCTCTTGATCACCACCCCCTGGGCGGCGCCCCCACGGGGGTGCGCCCCCACGGGCGGCACGACACCGGGCCAGACCGATCCTTCCCGCTTCCGTCCGCGGTGATCATGGACTTGGCGGCGGGATTGATCTCCCTGCGTACCGCTAACCCCCTGATCACCGGACTGGGCCGGGTCGGGCCGGTCGGGCGGGCCGGGCCGGGCGAGGGTGG
>NZ_JBDPMC010000075.1:0-30505 GCF_039871625.1 Micromonospora sp. B11E3
CTCGCCGGACGCGCCAACATCGCCCACGCCCGCCGCGACCTACACAACCGCACCGATGTCTTCGCCGTCTACGGCATCTAGCAAACCATCACCAAGCCGGACAGAAAGAAACAACGCCGGGGCCCTGGCGAGACGGTGAGCCTCAGGCGAGCGGAAAGGCTGTCTTCGCGGGCTCGGTTGATCTGATGGCGACCCCGTACGCGGACGAGAGCCTGTGCCGGGAATTCGGCGACAGGGTCATCGCCGAGGTCAAAGCCACGGACCTGCCCCACCTGCACACCTTCACCCGCAGCCTTGGCCTCGACCGTGACGCCGTCAACGCCGCCCTGACCTACCCCTTCCACAACGGCGGCACCGAAGGCGTCAACACCAAAACCAAGCTGATCAAGCGACAAATGTACGGACGCGCCGGCTTCGCCCTCCTGCGACACCGCATCCTGCTTGGCTAACCGGCACCCTCCGTCACCACCGAATGTGAGACAGAGCCGAATGTGAGACAGAGCCGAAATCTACGCAGTCCCCCGGCCGATGGGGGCCAGCCGGCGGAGATCACCGACTGGTCGCTCTCGAGGCCACCCGGATCGAGGCCGGCGCGGACGGCGCGGTCGTGCTGGCCGATCCCGACGGCAACGAGTTCAGCGTGCGGATGAGCTGAGCACCGCAGGCAGCGCCGGAGACTCGTCATCCTTCTCGGGTTGGCCGGCGGTGACGTGACGGGCGACGACCTCCTTCTCGACATGCCGGTGCCGAGTTGGCGGTGGAGCTCAGCAGCGCCCGCTTACACCAGCACCGTGGGCCCCGACCGGACCGGTGACCGGGTCAGCCGAGTCATCTTCCAGCGCGGCCACCAGTGCTGGTACCACCTCCTGCCAGGATCCGACGATGCCGATGTCCGCAGCGGCGAAGATCGGCGCCGCCGGATCGGAGTTGATGGCCAGTATGGTGCCGGCACCCTGTACGGAGGCCAGGTGATGCGGCTTGCCGGAGACCCCGACCCCGACGTACAGCCGGGGTCGTACGCCACGGCCCGTAACGCCGATCTGTCGGGATCGGGGAAGCACGCCGCGATCGGTCAGTTTCCGGGTGGCGGCCAACTCGGCACCCAGGACCCGCAGCAGGGCCCGCAGGGCGGGGTCCGCCGGATCGTCGACGCCCAGTCCCACGCAGACCACGGCAGCCGCTCGGGTCAGGGCCGAATAGTCGTCGACCCTGCGATGATCGAGCACGGTGACGTCCCGGGAATCGGCCGGGACCTGCCACCACCGCTCGGTGGCGGCCGTTCCCCGGCGTGGCGCCCGGATCGGCAGCGCCCCGGGCCCGACCGTCACCAGGGTCGGTATTGTTTCGCACCGCACCTCACCGCCGGCGACCGAGGCGACGGTCACTCGGCCAGCCCGGGCCACATCGACGGCGTCCGCGATCAGACCCGCGCCGACCAGCACCGCGTACCGCCCGACCACGGCGCGGGCCCAGGCGGTCGCTGGCGCCAGCAGGAGGTCCGGCGGCCGTTCGTGTGACCGGGCCACGGCAACCGCGGCCGGACCCGGGTCGGGCGAGGACCACCGCCAGATCTCGTCGGCCCCCAGGCCAGCCAGGGCCTGCCGATCGGGCCCCGGGCCGCACAACAGGCGTACGGTGCCACCGATCTCCGCTGCGGCGGCGAGCAACTCGGCGGTGAGTTCGCCGTGCTCCGGGTCGGCGAGTACCTCGATCAACGGACCGGGCCGGGGCGGGCCGACGGGCGACGGTGCCGGCACATCGTGGTCCAACGCTCCCCGCCGCCGCAACTCGGCGACCGCCTCGGTGACCTGCCCCACCGCCAGCAGGCGGCCAGCCCGCACCTGCTGTCGGGGCGGAAGCGGGCGGGTGATGGTCGGGCTCTCGCTGCCGGGCACCGCACCGGGGAGCGGCAGGCCCAGCACGGTGACGGCGGGTGCCGGGTCAGGCCGCTCGTGCGGCGGCACCTTGGCCGGAGCGCACAACCGCTCCGCCACGGTCACCACCGCCGGAAGCGTCCCGATCACGTCGACGAGGGCGTCGTCCTGCTCGCAGGTGGCGCGCAGGGTGGAGTTGGTGACCTGAAGTTCGACGGCCGCCCCGGTGAAGGGCAGGTCCAGCAACCCGGCCAGTTGCGGGCCGAGCTGCCCGGTCTCGGCATCCAGTGAGGCCTTGCCCAGCAGGATCAGGTCGAACGGACCGACCTCTGCCACAGCGGCCGCCAGTGCCCGGGCGGTCACCAACAAATCCGCCCCGGCAAGCGCCGGGTCGCAGACGTGGACGCCCGCGTCCGCCCCGTAGCCCAGCGCCTCGGCCAGCAGGTCACGGGCCTGGGGCGGGCCCATCGTGAAGACGGTGCACGAGCCTCCGCTGCGGCGGGCGAGCTCCACACCGTACGCGATCGCGCGTCGGCAGTACGGGTTGATCTCCAGCTGCCCGAACACGGTCACCTGTTTCGCGAGAACGGCGACCCGCACGCTACGGTCGGTCACCGGACCTCCGCCAGGATGTCCCCCGGGCGGGATGGCGGACCGTACGTTGGTCATGATCGTCCTTTCGGAGGTCGGTTCGGTGAGGACCGCTACGCGGCGGGCGGGGATGTCAGGAGAGGCTGGCACCGATCAGGTGACCAATGCCGTACGTGACCGCCGCGGCGAACGCGGCGAGCCCGAGCTGGCGCAGCCCGCCGAACCAGAGGGACACCGCGGTCAGCTTGGCGACCGCGGCACCGGCGGCGAACAGCGCGACGGCGGTCAACACGAGCGCCACCGTCAGCGAGCCGAGGCCGATCAGGAACGGCAGTACCGGCACGAACGCGCCCAGCGCGAACGCGGCGAACGACGAGCCGGCGGCGACCAGGGGCGACGGGAGGTCGTCCGGGTCCACCCCCAACTCCTCGCGTACGTGCACCTGCAACGCGTGAGCCGGATCCCGGGACAGTTGCTCGGCCACCTGGTCCGCCAGTTCCGGATCGAGGCCACGCGCCCGGTAGACGGCCGCGAGTTCCGCCTGCTCCTCGGCGGGGCGGATGGCGAGTTCCCGTCGTTCCCGCGCGATCTCGGCTCGCGTCAACTCGCTCTGCGACGCGACTGAGGTGTACTCGCCGGTCGCCATCGAGCACGCCCCGGCGACGAGCCCGGCCAGCCCGGTGAGCACGATCGTTCGGGTGTCGCCACCGCCACCGGCCACGCCCGCGATGAGTGCGCCGTTGGAGACCAGCCCGTCCATGACGCCGAAGACCGCCGGACGCAGCCAGCCGCCGGTCACATCCCGATGGTGCTGGTGATACTCGGCTTGGATCACGGTCACAGAATTTCTCCCTTGTGGTAAACGCGGCCGTACGTGAGCAGCAGTGTCGTTCCTGCGACGGATGGCCTGCTCTTGTTTCCCAATCGGCGACGAGACGCGTCGGCAGTCCCGCGCACGGAATTCGCCCCGGGCGAATACGACCGTACTAAAGGATCCGCTGCGCTGTCCACGACGGATAGCCTGCCCTTATCGGCCGGTCGCGGCGACAATTGTCGGCGCTTTCGACATTGTCTCCGGATGGGGAAAACCGCCGGCCGGCGCCGGGCGCGCAGAGGCGCGTCCGGCGTAACGGCGGACGAATGTTCTGAAAGGCACGATAATTCGACGAGTGTCGATTATTGGACGGGCCGAAGCGCGGACAGGACCCGCTCGTGGGGTGCGGACGACAACCGCACCCCACGAGAACCTGTTCTATCTCCGGGTGTCGATCACCAGAGCGATGGCGAACGCCAGCATCAGCAGCACCCCGGCCAGTGGCGTGAGCATCAGGGTGGGAAGCACGCTGCCGACGACGAGCGCGGCGGCGACGAGCAGCGTCGCGACGACCGCGACAGCGATCTTCCAGTCGTCACCGACGATGAAGTCGTACCAGAACCTGGCGAAACCCCGAATGAACGCCATCAGACCTCCTCAGAGACGCGCGGGACCGCCACCGTCGGGGTGGCGACCGGGCGTCGTAGGGCCCGGACCATGATCTGGGACAGCAGGTACCAGGCGACGAGCAGCGCCACGATCGCCAGGTCACCTCCGGGCCAGCCGAGGCTCTCGTGGTCGGCAGTCAGTACGCCGAGCCCCTCGATCGCCCAGTAGGTACCGAAGGCGGCGAGCATGAGCCCGACGCCGTACTTCAGTGTGTTCTCGGGCACGCGGGACAGCGGGCCCCGGGCGGCGATGCCGACCCCGAGCACGGCGACGGCGCCGAGTACCGCGGCCGCGATCGCGACCGGCATGTTGCGGGCACTCAGGCCGAACGTTATGACGATGAAGACCACCTCCACGCCCTCGAGGAAGACTCCCTTGAAGCTCACGACGAAGGAGAACCAGTCCAGGCCCATCCGCTTGTCCGCACCTGCCGCCCGCGCGGCGCTGACCTCCTCGGCGAAGATCTGGTCCTCGTCGTGCATGGCCTTGCGCCCCGACGACCGCAGGATCGCCTTACGCAGCCACTGGAGCCCGAAGATCAGCAGAAGCGTCCCGATCGTCAGCTGCAGCGCCGCCTCGGGCAGCCAGGTGGCCAGGGCGTAGCCAGCCGCCGCGGTGAAGCCGGCCAGAGCGGCCAGCGCCGCCGCCACGCCGATGAGAGTAGACCTCCAGCCTCTTGTCATGCCCATTGCCATCACGATGGTGAGGGCCTCGACCATCTCGACGATCGATGCCGCGAGCACCGCGACACCGAGGCCCCATACGGCCGCGTCCATCCACTTCCACCTTTCCTGTTCGCTGATCCGACGTTCGTCGGAGTTATGGCGGCCGGCACGGTCCGGATCCGACGACCTGGCCTTGCGCCATGCAGAGAAATGCAACTAGGAGAAACCGGCGCCCCGCCGCCGCTGGACGCCGATCCATCTGCGTCGATCAAAATTGCGCGACCCCGAACGGCAGAACGAATAGTCGCTACAGACGAGCGGTGGGGTCCGCCGTCCGGATGAAACCGAGCAAACGACGCCAGGAGTCGTCACATTCGCTGCGGTACTCGCTGAAGGCCCGGTCGAAGTACGAGTGCGGTGCGCCGGGATAGGTGTGAACGCAGTGGGAGACACCCGCGTCCACCAGCCTCGTGCGGAACGCCTCCACGGTCGTTTCCGGGATGCCCTTGTCCGCGCCGCCGAACAGACCGAGCACGGGGGCGCGCATGCGGTGGACCTTGTCGACGGGGGCACCCAGGCCGTCGTTGTAGCGGCGCGCCGCCGGCGTGCCATAGAACCCGACCACGCCGGAGAGGTCACCGCGTTCCGCGGCGGCGTGGAAGGCCAGGCGACCGCCCTTGCAGAAGCCGACCAGGTAGAGATTCCGGACGTCGGTCACCCCGCGCAGGTGGGCGATGGCCGTGGTGAGGTCGGCGTAGATCTCCTCCCCGGTGTTCACCGCGTCGTGCTCCTGGAAGACGAAGTCGGACGGGCGGGGGTCCGCGCCCGCCGTGCGCCCGTAGTAGTCGAAGGCGATGGCGTGGACACCGGCGTCGGCGAACCGCTCGGCGAGCTCCTCGTAGAACGGGTGCAGGCCACGGGTGTCGGGCGCGATGACGACGCCGGTGTCGCCGCTGTGCGCGGGCGCGACGTACGCGCGCAGCGTGCTGCCGTCCCCGCTGGTGAGGATGACGGCACCGCCGCCGGGGCCACCTGGGGCGGGGACGAGTTCGGCCGGCACCTTGGGCGGGCTGGCGGACGGCGGGTGGCACATGGGTGATCACACCTTCGGGGTAGTAGTCGACGGCAGGCGGTCTGCCGGCGATCGTGAGAACTCGAACAGGCGGCTACCGGACACCGTCCAGTCGCCAACCGGGAGGTGCCGAGGGCCTCCCTAGCTGCTTCCCAGCGGGACCTCCGCGGCCCTGCCCCGGCTCCTCGCCCGGGCGGCGGGCACGATCATTGGCGTTCCGGTCTCTGGATCAGCCATCACGGTGCAGGGCAGGTCGAAGGCGTGTTCGATGAGCTCGGCGGTGACGATCTCGGCGGGCGGCCCCTCGGCCAGGACCTTCCCCGCGCGCATGACGATCAGGTGGGTCGCGTAGCGCGCGGCCTGGTTCAGTTCGTGCAGGACGGCGACGATGGTCCGGCCGCCCTCCTCGTGGAGGTCGGCGCAGAGATTCATGACATCGATCTGGTGCGCGATGTCGAGGTAGGTCGTGGGCTCGTCCAGCAGCAGCAGCGGAGTCTGCTGTGCCAGCGCCATGGCGATCCACGCCCGCTGCCGCTGACCGCCGGACAGCTCGTCGACGCATCGACTGGCCAGCTCGAAGACATTGGTCTGGCGCAGCGACTGGGAGACGATCTCCGCGTCCTCCTTGGTCCACTGCCGGAGGAACCCCTGATGGGGATAACGCCCACGTGCGACAAGATCGGCCACGGTGATGCCGTCCGGTGCGATGCACGTCTGCGGCAGCAGCCCCAACCGGCGAGCGACCTCCTTGGTGGGGTAGGAGGAGATGTCCGCCCCGTCGAGATGCACCACACCACGGGCCGGCGCGAGCATCCGGGACAGGGCACGCAGCAGAGTCGACTTTCCGCAGGCGTTCGGGCCGATGATGATGGTGAACGAGTTGTCGGGGATGGAGACGCTGAGGTTCTCCGCCACCGTCCGCTCGTCGTACTTCAGTGACAGTTCCGTGGCATTCAGCCGGGTACCGTTCGCCGACATTCGTCTTCCTCCGCCGTGGACCCCAACGTTGTCCTTCATCGCTACACCCTGTTCTTGCGTTGTTCGCGGATGAGCAGCCAGACCAGATAGCCACCGCCGAGGACGACCGTCGCCACTCCCACCGGCAGGGCGGTGTTCGGTACCACCCGCTGTGCGGCCACATCGCTGACCGCGAGCAGGACTGCCCCCATCAGCGCGGACGAGAAGACGCCGGGAGAGGAACCGCGCACGACCCGCCGGGCGATCTGTGGTGCGGACAGCGCGATGAAGGCGACCGGCCCCGCGGTGGCCACCCCTGTCGCCGCGAGCAGCGTGGCGGTCAGGAGGAGCCCCGTGGTGAGCCTCCGCACCGACAGTCCGAGCGCGGACGCCGCGTCCGGCCCCATCTCGAGGAGGCGCATCGGGCCTCCCAGGAATCCGGCGGTCGGCAACAGGACCGCCAGGGCGACCGCCATGATCGTCACCTGCGCCCAACTGGTGCCGTGCAGGCTCCCGACCAGCCAGGTGTAGGCCGCCGCGGCATTGTCCAGGTCCGCCTTGAGGATCATGTACGCGGTGCCGGACACGAACATCGCGGAGAGGCCGATGCCCACGAGGATCATGCGGTAGCCGCCGGGGGCTCCCCGTTGGTACGCGAGGCCGTGGACGAGCAGGGCTGCGCCCAGTCCGCCGACGATGGCCCCCGCGACGATCTGCGCGTGGTTGGCCGACATGATCAGGATCATGAACACCGCGCCCGCCGAGGCGCCGGAGGTGAATCCCATGATGTCCGGACTCGCCAGGGCGTTGCGGGACACGCTCTGGAATATCGCCCCCGACGCGCCGAACGCCGCGCCCACCATGACGGCCGCGAGCGCGCGCGGCAGTCTGATGTCCATGACGATGAACGAGGCGAACTCGCCGCCCCAGGTCAACGCCGACCAGATGTCCCGGGGTGCGATCCAGAGGTCACCGACGAGCAGTTCCAGGAAGACACAGCCCACGGCCAACACGAGCAGCACCGAGCACACGGCGACCGTACGGGTGCGGTACCGCACGCTCACGCGTCCGTCGAAGGCCGTGACCAGTCCCTGACCGGCTGGTCTGAAGTTCTCGTCCGCGAGAGCTCTGATCGCGGTGGGGGTCTGCATGTCCGTCCTCACAGCTGCGCCAACCTTCTCCGGCGGACCAGGTAGATGAAGACCGGAGCGCCGATGAGTGCGGTGACGACGCCGACTTCGAGTTCGGAGGGTCGGACGATGAGCCGTCCGGCCACATCTGACGCCAGCACCAGGATGGCGCCCAGGAGGACCGCGTAGGGCAACAGCCACTTGTGGTCAGGGCCGGTGATCGCCCGCGCGATGTGCGGGACGACCAGCCCGATGAACCCGATAGGGCCCACCGCCGCGGTCGCCACCCCGCACAGCAGCGTCACCGCGACCACTCCCACCGCGCGGGTTCTCGCAATCTTGGCGCCGAGCGCCCGCGCCGTGTCGTCGCCCATCGCGAGCGCGTTCAGGGCCCCGCCCATCGAGAGGCTCAGCACGATCCCCACGGCCACGAGCGGCACGACGACCAGCAGGGTGTCCATGCTCTTACCGGCGAGACTGCCGACCACCCACTCACGGAAACCGTCAAATGCCTTCCGGTCCAGCAACACGATGGCCGAGATAAATCCGTTCAGGACCGCACCGACCGCCGTGCCCGCCAGGGCCAGACGTACCGGACTCGCACCGGATCGGCCGACCGCTCCCAGCGCGTACACACCCACGCTGGTCACGAATGCGCCGAGCAGAGCCAACCACAGGTAACCCTGAAGCGTGTGCAGTCCGTACACCGAGATGCCGATCACGACCGCCAGGGCCGCGCCGCTGTTGACACCGAGGATTCCCGGATCCGCCAGCGGATTGCGGGTCAACGCCTGCATCAGGGACCCGGCCATCCCCAGGGCCATCCCGACGCAGATCGCCAGCGCGGTACGGGGCAACCTGAGGGACCGTACGGTGATCTCGTCGATGGACGGGTCAGCGGGATAGTTCGTCAGCGCCGTCCACACCGCCGAGATCGACGTGGTGTGCGATCCCACGGCCAGGCTCGCCAGGGCCAGGACGACCACGACCGCGGCCAGGATCAACAGGCCCGCAGTCAACTTGGCCCGCCGCAGCACGACGACATCAGGCGGGGCCTTGCCGTCGGCCATACGCTGATACGTGTGGGTCGCGCTCACTGGTGCACCATCCTCTGCGGATTGAAATTGATCAGGTTTCCGGTGCGGGCACCCCGGATAGCCCCGGGATGCCCGCAGCAGACGTCACAGACAAACGGCCGCACGACAACTCAGCCGGTCAATCCGAACTGCTTCTCGATGTCGTCGAGCATCGAGTTGGCCGCCGAGTAGCTCAATCCGGTGATCCAGGTTTCGTCACGGACGTTGACGATCTCGCCGTTGAGTCGCTTCCACAGCGGGTTCGCCTTGAATGTCTCGGCCTGGCGGGCGGCCGCGTCGTCGCCGGAGCTGGCGATGAACATGTACTCCGCGTCCAACATCAACAGATTCTCCTGGCTCACGTCGACCCGCGAGCCGGCGGCGTCCGTCGCCTTGTGATCGCTGAGGACGAAACCCGCGTCCCGCAGGACGGAACCCGCGAAGGAATTCGCCACGTAGAGGCGGACCGTCGCCCCGCCGCTGAATCTGATCGGCGCCGCGGTGGGCGCGTGGCCGATCTTGTTCTTCAACTTCGTGCCGATCTCGCTGGCCCGGGACTCGTAGGTGGAGATCAGCTTCTCGGCGTTCGCCTCGGTCCCGGTCGCGGAGGCCAGCAGTCGGAGGATCTCCCGCCAGCCCACTCCGGTCTGGTCGGACATCACCGTCGGTGCGATCTTGGAGAGCTGGTCGTAGATCTTCTCGTGCCGGAACGACTGGGAGATGATGAGATCGGGCTTCGTCGCCGCGATCTTCTCCAGGCTCGGTTCGAGCAGCGGGCCGACGACGACAGCGTCCCCCGCCAGCTTCTCGCCGTCCGACCCCAGGTAGTCGGGCACCTTGCCCTTGCCCAGGCCCAGATCGGTGAGGGCGACGACCTGGAGCCCCAGAGCCACGGAACCGTCGACGAGGGGTCCGGTGAGCGCGGCGATGCGGACCGGCTTCTGCGGGATGGTGGTCGCGCCGAGGTCGTGCTTGATCGTGCGCGGGAAGGCGCTGCTCCCCATGCTGGTCGGGCTTTCCTTCGGATCGGTCGTGCCGCCACCACATCCCGCCGCCACAACAAGGAGCGCGGATATCGCCACGACGGCTGACATGCCTCGAATGGATCTCACGGATCTTCTCCCTGAAATTCGTTTTCTGAAATCACGTTGCTGTGATCACGCCCGGACAGCCCAGACGTGACCGTGGTTTCGGGCCGCGTGGGGCGCCGCGTCCGCCCCCGTCGGCGCCGGGCGCAGTACGGGGTCGGAATAGCGTCTGTTCTTCAGCACGGGAAGCGTTTCGCGGGCATACGCCAGCCGCTCCGGCGAAAGGTCGGCGAAGAGCAGTTCCTCGCTCTCACCGGCTCCCGCGAGCGTCACGCCCAAGGGGTCGATCACCATGCTGCGGCCGATGTTCCTCGGGCCGCACTCGCCGACCGCGGCGACATAGACCGTGTTCTCGAGCGCCCTCGCGGTGACGTTGACACTCCAGTGGTGCTCCTTCATAGGCCCCCTCACCCAGGCGGCCGGTAGGACGAGCAGGTCGGCCCCGTCCAGCGCCAGGCGTCGGGCGGCCTCCGGAAACCGGACGTCGTAGCAGGTCATCAGGCCGACCCGCCAGCCGTCGACCTCGACGAGGCGGGGTACCTCGTCGCCCGGAACGACCGCCCGTGATTCGCGGGCATTGAACGCGTCGTACAGGTGCAGCTTCTGGTAGGTGGCGACGAGGTCACCGCCGCGCACCACGATCGAGGTGTTCCTCACCATCCCGCCGTCGGACGGCACATGGACCACGGCGACCACGGTGAGCGAGTTGTCCCTGGTCAGGTCGCGCACCCCCTGGACGTAGTCACCGTCCAGCGGCTGGGCGGCGCGCCGCACCAGACCAGGATCGTCGATGGCGCGGGCAAGAACACCTTCCGGCAGGACCAGCAGGTTCGCTCCCCTGCTGACGCACTGCCGGACGAACCGGCCGCACACCGCCAGGTTCTCCTGCCAGGTCGGCGCGACCGCGTACTGGCCCAACGCCACTCTCATGTCTCTCCCCCTGCTTCTGATCCCACGTGCCGCCCACCGCGGTGGCGCCTCGGGTGTCAGCCGTCCTCAGACGTCGACCCCGAAGAACAGGTCGTCGACGGTCGGGCGGTTGGTGATGATGTTTTGGGACACCATTTCGTCCAGGAACGAATCAAGCATCGTCCGGTTGGGTTCGAGGCCCTGCGCGTTCCAGCCCGGGGTCAGTGCCGTGGCCGTACGCTCCAGATCCTGGAGAATCCATGGTGTGGTGTCGCAGTGCCTGGCCCTGCTGAGGCCCCAGATCCGCTCGGACTCCACCAGCACCCTGCTCACCGCACCGGCGAGGTTCGGGTACGTCTCGTGCACCGGCCGGCGCACGGTCAACAGGTGGATACCGGGCACGAACGCCACTCGCCGGAAGTATTCGATCTCGGCTGCCACGAAATCCGGCAGCAGATGTCTGAGTCCTGTTTTTCCTTCGATGAACCCGGGCGGCATGAACGCCGTCATGATCGCGTCGAGCTTTCCCGCCTGGAGCAGACTCATCAGGGACGTGTCTTCGGGGATACCGTTGACCGTCCCTTTCTGTTCTCCGTGTCCCACGTGGTTTCTGACCGGGTCCTGGTCGGTCAGTCTACCCACGTACCACCGGGCGTCGGGAATGTCGATCCCGGCTTCGCGGATCGCGGCTTTGGTCCATATGTTCCCCGAGTCGACCCACCCGGAAAGACCGATGCCCGCGCCTTTCAGTTGATCGATCGAGATCATGTCACTCTCGACCCGTGTCAGGAGGCACCGATGACGGAACCCCCGCATGACGAAGTGGGGAATTCCGACGATGTCGTCTCTCCCGGCGGCGCGGGCCTGAACGTACCTGGACAGGGAGGTTTCCACCACGTCGTAGACCTCGTGCCCCATCGGGTACAGCTTCTCCGCACCCACCACCCGGAGGTCGAACTCGTCGTCGGTGACTCGACCGAGAACCGCCGGAACCACGTGGTCCCAGTTCCGTACCGCGACCGTCGCTACCGTTTTCGTTTCCACTAGCACCCTCTTGTCGGCCGGTGTCCGCTTCTCCTGCGTCCCATCCGTGGTGCCGCCCACGCCTCGGTGGGCACGTCCGGTGCCGGTTGTCAGAGCGTTTCGTCCGCCAACAGACGACCATCGATTGAATACTGGTGGTACAGCGACTCGGACGGTGGTCCGGCGCACGCCCAGATCCGCCCTGCCGACGGCTCGGCCAGGAGAGACCCGACCGTGATGCTGTCATCGGCCGGCGGCGAGCCCGCTGTCGGACCGCAGTCCTGCAGGGTGTGGGACAGTGCGTGGGGTGCGTCCGACCGGTCCCGCATGATCGCGGCCACGGTACGTGGGCAGAGCGCCCCCGCCTGTTCCTTCATCAGCGTGTCGATGCGCTGCTGACGCGTGCGTGAGTTGTGCAGACCGGCCGGAGTCGACCGCTCCTCCAGCAGGAACTGGGGCGAGAGGTAATGGTTCGCGTGCGTCAGGATGCCATCGACCGGACGCAGCACCGCCACGTCAGACGGGGTGTTCTCGAGCCCCACGAGCTCCCCGTGGCGGTCCATGACCATCAGGTTCCGGGACGAGGCGCGCGGTAGTCGGGTCAGCGCGGTCACCGCATCCTCCACCGAATCCTCGGCCATCAGGTACCTGCTGAACAGGTACCGTGGGAAGCCCGGCCGCCAGCCGTCACAGTGCAGGAAGTTCGCGACGACGCCCATGCCCTCGCCGCTGATCCCGATGTACGAGATCTGGCCCGCCGGTGTCAGCATCAGAACCTCGGGCCCGGACGTCGGCTGCACGTTCATGACGATCAGCAGATCCTGGTAGAACGCGGGCAGGTCGATGTTCTGACCGATGAGGCCGACGCCCGAGGACGTGGCGTCCCGGTGGGCGCAGAACGTGGTGCACTCGTTGTCGTCCGGCCGTGACCGCCGTCGCAGGTCGGCGTTGACCTCGGCCCGGAGCTGCAGAAGATAGGCGTGTTCGAGGCTGATGTCCGCGCCTTCGGACAATCCCACGATCTCTTCGTCGAAATGTGGCGCGTGGCGCTGGACCCAGGGGCGGAACCGGTTGACCGCCGTGGCGATCACCTCGTGTTCCACACCCACGAGTCCCAGCCGATCAAGGACCGTGTCCAGGTGGGCTGCGACAAGGTCGCGACAGGCCTCGCCGTGTTGCCGGCCGACCTCGGTGGGCGTCCCCGCGAAGCGGTGCAACGAGAGGGAGCCAGGTGCGGCAGCACCCGGCGGGGACGAACGTCTGCCGTTGCCAGTCATGGAATCTCCACCGGTGTTGCCATGCTCGTCATCGAGCGGGGAAGGGAATTCGCGATGTATGGGCCATGTATACCTGACGTTTGCATCCCAGGTCAACGGCTTGGTTGGCGCTCTTGGCGATTATCCGTCGACTGGCGGCCGGGCCCACCCCCGGCACTGTCCAGCGAACGCGAGTGGTCGAATCCGGGCAGTTTTGCGGCTTATGGCGGCTGGGTCATGGCGTACGTCGGGAACTGCCGCTCTGGCTTTATGGCCGGCGACGTGGACTCGCGACGGGAGAGGACCCCTCCGGCCGCCGTGATGTTCGCGGGCGTGACGCGCGGGCCGGCAGCGGCAGGGAACCCGGGGGTGGACACCGAGGCCGAAGACCTGCGAGGCGGCGCGTTTGACGAGCCAGCGGGGGGACGTCTCACTCTTTGACGATGGTGTGGACCTCGTGTATACATGGCCCATACACTACGAACCCCCTTCCATGACTCGAAGGCGGGCACGGCACAGCGGCGGAGATCCCATGACTGTTCACCGGCAGACGATCGTTGCCACCCGGCGACGCCGCGCCGCCGAGGGTCACGGCGGGGGCCGGCCGACACGTCGTACGGGGACGAGCCGGCCAGTCACCACCGGCCCCGTCGGGGTCGGTGGTGCACCTCCGCGTACCGGCTCAGCGCATGTGCGCGATGACCGCCTCGTCGGGCGACAGGTGCTGACGCAACGTCTGGGCGGCCGTGTCGAAGTCGAAGCGCACCAGCGCCTCGTAAATCGCCCGGTGCTGGGGGGCGATGACACTCAGCCGGTGCGGGCGCAGCGACACCGCGGTGACAGCGATGCGCTGCTGCCGCGGGCGCAGGGTCTCGAAGAGCTCCGCGTGGACGCTGTTCCCGGCCGCCCTGATCAGCGACGAGTGGAAGAAGTAGTCCATCTTGGCGTGCTCGTTGATCGCGTCCCGGTCGCCCCTCTTGATGGCCTCCACCCGCTCGGGGTCCTCCATCAGGTCCAGGTGGTTCTCCAGGGACGGGGGCACCGGGATCCTCTTGCTGCAGAGGATCTCGAAGCCGTGCAGCTCCAGCAGCGAGCGCATCTCGTACGTCTCGACCAGCTCCAACGCCGTCACCGGGCGCACCTGAGCACCGCGCCGGGGCAGCAGATCAACGAACCGCTCGGCCGCCAGGCGCCGGAACGCCTCGCGGACGGGGGTACGCGAGACGCCCGCCTCCTCGCACACGATCTTCTCCTCGAGGAACGACCCCTCAGGGAATCGCCCGCTCAGGATCGCCTCTCGCGTCCACTCGTACGCACGTTCTCCCGCTGTCGCGTTCGCCCCACCCGAGGCCGAATTAAGCGCCGCCATGACACCCCCACCTACTGAAGTATACGCAGCGTATACCTAAGGAGCCTCTGTGACCACCCCACAACAGGACCGGCGCCTCGCAGCCTGGCTGTCGAGCCCGAACGTCGCCGCCGCCGAGATCGTGGCGAATCTCGGGTACGGCGCGGTCGTCCTCGACATCGAGCACGGATCGTTCGACCTGGCCGACCTTGATCGGTTCATCCCGCTCCTCCGTGGTCTGCGCCTCGATGTCCTCGCCAAGGTCCACGGGCCGGAGCGGGCACCGATCCAGCAGGCCCTCGACTTCGGCGCGACGGCCGTGGTGATCCCGCACATCGAGAGCGCCGGTCACGCGCGTGCAGTATGCGCCTTCGGAAAACTCCCGCCGCTGGGTGACCGCAGCTTCGCCGGCGGCCGCACCGCGGCCTACGGCGGCTTTGACGACGCGTGGATCAGCGAACAGGACACCACGACAAGGGTGTACCCAATGATCGAGGACGCCGGGGCGCTGGAGGAGATCGACGGGATCCTTGCGCTGCCCACGGTCGACGGTGTCTTCGTCGGCCCCAGCGACCTCTCGCTTCGCCGCCGACGCGGCGCCTACGCCCGCACCGCGGAGGACTTCGCGGATCTGGCCCGCGTCGCCGATGCCGCCGCGGCCGCGGACAAGCCCTGGGTCATGCCCGCCTGGAGCGACGACGAGAAGCGGTTCGGTCTCGATCATGGTGCTGACCAGCTCGTGTTGACGATGGAGCACGGGGCCCTGATGTCCGGGTTCCGGACGGCGCTGACACAGACACGGTCCATGCTCACGGCCCACCTGACCAACGATCCGGGCACCGGGGAGAAATAGATGATAGCCACATTGGCCCAGTTCCGGGCCACCACCGACAAAGCCGCCAATCTCGCCACGATCGAGTCGCTGGTCAAGCAGGCGGCTTCCCGGGAGTCACGGCTCGTCGTACTCCCGGAGAACGCCATGTACTCCAACCCCGACCCGACCGCCGACATCACCGCCGACACCGAGCCGCTCGACGGCCCCTTCGCGTCAGCCGTCGCGGGGCTGGCCCGCCAGCACGGACTCGCGATCGTCGTGGGCATGACGGAGGCGCCGGCCCCGGGCGGCCAGAAGGCGACCAATGCCGTACTCGCGGTCGACGAGCACGGCGACCAGATCGGTGTCTACCGCAAGGTCCACCTCTACGACGCGTTCGGTTATCGCGAGTCCGACCGCGTCGAGGCCCATCCCCCACGTGCCCTCACCTTCGGCATCGACGGTCTGACCTTCGGCGTCATGACCTGCTACGACCTGCGCTTCCCCGAGATGGCCCGGTTCCTTGTCGACGCCGGGGCGGACGCCATCGTCGTTCCGGCCGAATGGGCGGTGGGTCCCGCGAAGGAAGACCACTGGGTCACGCTTGCCCGGGCACGAGCCATGGAAAACACCGCCTACGTTCTGGCCTGCGGACAGACCGGCCCGACCTGCACCGGTCAGAGCATCGTCGTCGACCCGATGGGCATGGTCGTGGCCTCGGCCGGGGAGGGTCCGGGACTTGCGAGCGCGACGATAACGGCAGCCAGGGTCACTGTGGTGCGGGCGAAGAACCCGAGCCTGTCCCACCGTCGCTTCACTGTCGTCGCACGGTGAAGGTGAGAACCCGCATGTCCAGCGCCATGTCCAGCGCCATGTCCCGCCCGATGCTGCCCTTCGCCGCCCGGGCCGAGGGGCTCGTCGGCTCCGTGATCGATTCCAGCACCTCACTGCTGCACCGCCAGCAGCACGACATCGTACGGTTCGCGATGGGTAGTCCCGCGGTCGAGGCGGTGCCCTCGGCGGTGCTCCGGCAGATAGGTGTCACCGCTCTCGGGCCGGGGGCCGCGGACGCGTACGACTACGCCGCCACCGAGGGCGACCCGCCGCTGCGCGAGGCGCTGCTGGCGGCGCTGCGCGGCACCAGCGACGAGACCACGGCCGACCGGCTCACGATCACCAGCGGCGGGATGCAGGGACTCGACCTGTTCTGCAAGATCTTCATCGATCCCGGGGACCTGGTCGTGGTGGAGTCACCGACGTACACCAACGGCAGCGCGACCGCCCTGTCGTACGGCGCACATCTGCTCGAGGTCCCCGTCGACAGGGAGGGCATGCAGGTCGACGCGATGGCGCAGCTGGTCGAGGAGGCCGGTCGGACGCCCAAGGCGATCTACACGATCCCCACCTTCCAGAACCCGTCCGGCGCGACCCTGTCGCTGGCCCGGCGGCACCGGCTGCTGGAACTGGCCCGGTCGTGGGGCTCGATGGTCATCGACGACGACCCCTACGGCCTGCTGCGGTTCGCCGGCGATCCACTGCCGACCCTGCGTGAGCTCGGCGCGGGAGACCCGCTGGTGTTCGCCGTCCGGACCTTTTCCAAGATCGTCGCTCCCGGGCTGCGGGTCGGCTGGGTGGACAGTGCGCCGGAGCTGCAGCAGCTGCTGATCAACGCCCGGCAGGCGATGGACACCTGCACCAACCTGCCCGCTCAGCGGCTGCTCACCGGGTTCCTGACCGGCGGGCACCTCGACGATCACCTCGTCGCCCAGCGGGCTGAGTACCGACGCCGCAAGGAGGCGATGCACCGCGCGCTGCGCGAGCACTTCGGCGACATCGCCCGCTGGACCGACCCCGAGGGCGGCTTCTTCCTCTGGGTCACCCTGGAGAACGGTGTGAACACCACCGAACTGTTCGAGGTGGCCCTCGCCGAAGGCGTCGCGTTCATCCCCGGCGCGGCCTTTTCACCGTCCGGGCGGTTCACCGACGCACTGCGGCTCTGCTTCGCCTCCACTGGGCCCGAACGCACCCTGGAGGGCATCGCCCGGCTGCGGCGCGCCGTCGACATCGTGGCCGGGGGCAGCCGGTGAGGTCGCCGCCGGGCGGTGGGCGTCGTCAGGACCACCACCGTCCGGCGGCGAGCCACCGATCGGACGAGGGGCCGATCGGGTACGGCGGAACCGGCCCCCGTTCGTGAACGCGGGTCAGGCCGCCGCTGCCCGTACGGCCTCCGCCCAGATCGTGCCGGCTTCCCTCACCTGCTCGGAGGTGACGACGAGCGGCGGGATGAACCGGACGACCTCTCCCCAGGCGCCGCAGGTGAGCAGCAGCAGGCCTCGGGCGACCGCCTCCCGCTGAGCTGCGGCGGCGGTGGCGCCATCCGGGTTCCCGTCGGCGTCGCGGAACTCGCAGCCCACCATCAGGCCCAGCCCCCGGACGTCGGTGACCTGCTTGTTCTCGGACGCCACCCGGCGCAGAGCCGCGCGGAGTTCGGCGCCACGGGCGGCGGCGTTCTCGACCAGTGCCTCATCCTGGATCACGTCGAGCGTGGCACGTGCCGCGGCGCAGGCCACCGCGTTCGCGCCGTACGTGCCGCCCTGCGAGCCGGGCCACGCCTTCTCCATGACCGCGGCCGGCGCCGCGATCGCCGACAACGGAAAGCCCGAGGCCAGTCCCTTCGCGGTGATCAGCACGTCGGCGCGGACGTCGAAGTGGTCGCCACCCCAGAAGCTTCCGGTACGCCCCCAGCCGGTCTGCACCTCGTCGAGGACGAGCAGCACGCCGTACCTGTCGGCGCGTTCCCGTAGGCCGGCGAGGAAGCGGGTGTTGGCCGGCACGTAGCCGCCCTCGCCGAGCACCGGCTCGACGACGAACGCGGCGATCTCGTTCGGCGGCGCGACCGTCTGGAGCAGATGGTCGAGCTCCCGCAGCGCGAAGGTGGTCGCCTCCTGCTCGCTCCAGCCGTAGTGGGACGGGTTCGGGAAGGGTGCGATGACGACGCCGCCCATGAGAGGGCTGAAGCCGGAGCGGAACCTGGTGCCCGACGTGGTCATCGAAGCGGCGGCGACGGTCCGGCCGTGAAAGCCGCCGTGGAAGACGACGACGTTCGGACGGGCGGTCGCCTGGCGCGCCAGCCGCAGGGCCGCCTCGACGGCCTCGGACCCGGAGTTGGCGAAGAACATGCGGTCGAGGCCGGCGGGGAGCACCTCACCGAGGCGGTCCACCAGGTCAAGCAGGGGGCGGTGCATGACCGTCGTGTACTGGGCGTGGATGAGAGTCGCGACCTGCCGCTGAGCCGCTTCGACCACCCGTGGGTGGCAGTGTCCCGTGCTGGTGACCCCGATGCCGGCGGTGAAGTCGAGATAGCGGCGGCCGTCCTCGTCGTAGAGGTGAACGCCTTCGCCTCGGGCGGCGATGACTCCGGTCGCCTGCTTGAGGATCGGAGAGAGTTCTGCCACGAGGGCTCCTATGGTAGATTGTCGACAATCTGATTGGATGCAAGCCTACAGCAGCTCACGGCCGGCGTCAGCCCACGCGAACAGCACCGACTTCCCGGCATCTTGAACAAAAGGGACACTGAATGATCGAGCAGCATACTGAGCGGTCAGTCGTCGAGGCGGCGCCGAAGCAGCTCTTCATCGCTGGCGCGTGGGTCGACGCGGCGGCAGGGGCCACCTTCGACGTCCTGGACCCCTCCACCGGGGAGGTGCTGTGCGCGGTGGCGGACGCCTCACCCACCGACGGGACGGCCGCCCTCGAAGCGGCCGCCGCGGCGCAACCCGCCTTCGCGGTGACCCCACCGCGCGAGCGTGCCGACATCCTCACTCGCGCCTTCCACCTGATGCACGAGCGGATCGACTCGCTCGCCCTGCTCATGACGCTGGAGATGGGCAAACCGTTGGCGGAGTCACGCGGCGAGATCGCGTACGCCGCCGAGTTCCTCCGCCACTTCGCCGAGGAGGCCGTCCGCATCAACGGCGGCTACCAGGTCGCGCCGAACGGCAACGCCCGCTTCCTCGTGACGAGACAGCCGGTTGGTCCGTCACTGCTGATCACGCCATGGAATTTTCCGATGGCGATGGGTACCCGCAAGGTCGGCCCGGCGATCGCCGCCGGCTGCACCAGCGTCATCAAGCCCGCCCCACAGACCCCGCTGTCGATGCTGGCCCTCGCCGCCATCCTCCACGAGGCCGGTGTGCCCGACGGCGCCGTCAACGTCGTGACCACCACCAGGGCGGGCGAGGTCACCGCGCCGATGATCCGTTCCGGCAGAGCCCGCAAGCTGTCGTTCACGGGCTCGACGGCGGTCGGCCGGCGACTGCTCGAGCAGTGCGCCGACCAGGTGATGCGCACGTCCATGGAGCTCGGCGGCAACGCCGCGTTCATCGTCTTCCCGGACGCCGACCTCGACGCGGCCGTCGACGGCGCAGTCGCCGCGAAGATGCGCAACTCCGGCGAGGCGTGTACCGCCGCCAACCGGATCTACGTACACGTCGACGTCATCGACGAATTCGCCGCGAAGCTCGCCCGGAAGATGGCCGCCCTCCCCGTCGGCCGCGGCGTCAACGACGGCGTACGCGTCGGCCCGCTCATCGACGCCGCCGCGCGGCAGAAGGTGCAGTGGCTGGTGGAGGACGCCCTCCGGTGCGGCGCGAAGGTACTCACCGGTGGCGAGGTGCCGGACGAGCCAGGCTACTTCTACCCGCCCACCGTCCTGACCGACGTGCCCGAGACCGCCCGGATGCGGCACGAGGAGATCTTCGGCCCGGTCGCTCCGCTCACCGCCTTCACGACGGAGGAGGAGGTGCTGGCCGCCGCCAACGACACCGAGTACGGCCTGGTCAACTACGTCTACACCAATGATCTGTCCCGCGCGCTGCGGGTGGCCGAGGCTCTGGAGTCCGGCATGGTCGGCGTCAACCAGGGAGTGGTCTCGCACCCCGCCGCGCCTTTCGGCGGGGTGAAGGCCTCCGGCCTCGGCCGCGAGGGCGGTCCGACCGGTATCGACGAGTTTCTGGAGACCAAGTACATCGGCATCGCCATGGCGTGAGGTGACGCCGCGGCCGACAGACCCGACCCCACAGGAGGAGACCACCACCGCCCTGGTCGACCGGGCAGGGCGGACGGTGGTCTCCTCTGGACGGTGAGCCGCTACGCAGGGGTGGCGTGCGCGGCGAGGCGGGTCACCGCGTCGCGCATGTGCGCGACCAGCAGACGGTCGACCCGAGCGCCGTCCCCGGTCCTGAACCCGTCGACGATCTCGTTGTGCTCGGGCACCCGCTGGTCCGGCGCAGAATAGGTGTCGCCCAGCGCGGTGAGGCACATGCGCGTCTCGGTCAGCAGGGTCTCGTGCATACGCACCAGCCGGCGGCTGCCCGAGATCTGCACGAGCGCCTCGTGGAACTCCAGGTCGGCCGTGCCGATCATCGCCTTGTCCTGCTGGTCGGAGGCTCTGGCCATGGTCTCGATGATCTCCGCGAGTCGTTGCCCGGCAGCGGCGTGGTCACCCCGCCGGAAGATCTCAGCGGCCGCGACACGTTCGACCGCGGTACGCGCCAGATAGATGTCGTGCACGTCCTCTTCGGTCAGTTCGATGACGAACAGACCCCGGTTTCGGATCGAGACGAGCAGCCCCTCCTGGGTGAGACGCTGCGTGGCTTCCCGCAGCGGGCCGCGACTCACGCCCAGTTCCCGAGCCAGCTCGGCCTCGCCGAGCTGAGCGCCCGGCGCGAGCTCACCGTGCGCGATGGCCTCCCGCAGCTTGCGGGCGATGATGCTCGGCGTGGACTCGCGGTTCACCGGCGCGATGAACCTTTCCCCGGTCATGCCGTTCTCCCACTCGACAACAGCCGTACACGTCGGCTCGTCGCTGACGACTCCGGTGTCGTCGGGCTGGGCGACCAGGCCCGTCGCTCCGTCGGGTATGTCCGCACGCCCTCGACATCGCCGCCGCACACCACGTCCAACACCTGCCTCCCACCGGGGATGCCGACCTCGACCCCTGCCGCACTGCCCTGACTACTCGACAGGCTAGCAGACTCAAACATTAGGATTGTTGACAATCTAACAACAGTTCATTAGCGTTGGTCGACAACTGCGAGACCTTCCGCTGCGCGACGGGAACCCTCGTGACCGCGCCACGGCGGACGTCGGGACGCCACCGCTCGCCGCCACCCGGGCACGTCCAGAAAAGGATGTCGATGATGATGCCCATCGCGACCCACGAGATCCGGTTCGCCGACAAGATCGCCGACCTGCGGTGATCCGCCCCATCGCCACCTTCGACGTCGAGTCGCTGGCCACCCGACTCAACGGCGTCCTGCGCGGCACCGCCCGACATGACGCCGGCAGGCGGGCGCTCTATGCCACCGACGCCTCCAACTACCGGGTCGTGCCCGACCTGGTCGTCATCCCCGCCGACGTCGACGACCTCGCCGCCGCCGTCACCCTCGCCGCCGACGCCGGCGCACCCGTCGTGGTGCGCGGCGCCGGCACGTCCATGGCCGGCAACGCTGTCGGCGGGGTGCTCATCGACGTGTCCCGCCACGTCAACCGCATTCTGGATCTCGACCCCGTGAACCGTACCGCCGTGGTGGAGCCGGGCCTCGTGCTCACCGAGCTGACCGCCGAGGCGGCCCGCCACGGCCTCACCTTCGGCGTCGACCCGTCGTCGGCCAGCCGGGCGACCATCGGCGGCATGATCGCCAACAACGCCTGCGGGGCGCACTCGGTGGCCTGGGGAACCACCGCCGACAATCTGCTCGGCCTGGAGGCCCTGCTGGCGGACGGCACCCGGTTGGATCTCCCCGTCCCCGTCCCCGGCACCGATCCCGTACGTCGGATGGCCGACCTCGCTGCCCGCCCCGGCCGCGAAGGAGAGCTCCACCAGGCCATGCAGGCCCTCGCCCGCCGCGAGGCCCTCACCATCGGCCGGCGCTTCTCCGGGCTCAGACGCCGCATCTCCGGTTACGCCCTCGACCGGCTGCTGCCCGAGCACGGGTACGATGTCGCCCGGTTCCTGTCCGGCACCGAGGGCAGCCTGGCCACCACCCTACGGGCGACCGTGAACCTCGTGCCGCTGCCAGCGGCCAGGACCCTGCTGGTCCTCGGGTTCCGCGACTCGTTCACCGCCGCCGACTGCGTACCCATCCTGCTGCCGCACCAGCCGCTGACCGTGGAGTCCATCAACGACGCTCTGGTCAACCGCCTGCCCGACCAGGTACGCAGCGACGCGAGATCCGCTGGCCTGCCCGATGGCACCGCCTGGCTGCTCGTCGAACTCGGCGGTGCGACCGCCGAGGAGGCGGCCCGCACCGGTCGCGCGATCGTCGCCGACCTCGACGCCACTGGCGTCCCCGCCGCGTCGACCCTGGTCACCGACGCCCAGGCACAGGCGGTGCTGTGGCGCTGCCGCCGGGACGGCACCGGACTCGCCACCCGACGGGTCGACGGCGCCGAGGCCTGGGCCGGCTGGGAGGACGCCGCAGTGCCGCCGGAGAAGCTCGCGACGTACCTGCGCGAGCTGGACGACCTGATGGCCGGGCACCAGCTGTCGGGTGCCTCGTACGGGCACTTCGGCGAGGGCTGCATGCACATACGCATCGATTTCGACCTGCTCACCCCGGCCGGCCTGGCCACCTACCGGTCGTTCGTCGAGCAGGCCACCGACCTCGTCGTACGTCTCGGCGGGTCGGTCTCCGGTGAGCACGGCGACGGCCGGGCCCGCTCCGAGCTGCTCACCCGCATGTACGGTGCCGATGTGATGGCCCTGTTCGCCGAGGTCAAGCGGGTGTGGGACCCGGCCGGGGTGATGAACCCGGGCATCATCGCCAACCCCGCGCCGCTCGACGCCGACATC
Organism: Micromonospora sp. B11E3; assembly: GCF_039871625.1. Taxonomy (NCBI): domain Bacteria; kingdom Bacillati; phylum Actinomycetota; class Actinomycetes; order Micromonosporales; family Micromonosporaceae; genus Micromonospora; species Micromonospora sp. B11E3. The sequence continues at coordinate 23,142 of NZ_JBDPMC010000075.1, forward strand.
CGCCACGCGGGTCCGGCCAAGGACCGGCAGCTGCTGACGGTCTTCTCGTACCCGCAGGACGCCGGCAGCTTCGCCCAGGCCCAACGCCGCTGCGTCGGCGTGGGCAAGTGCCGGCAGTCCTCGGGCGGCGTGATGTGCCCCAGCTACCAGGTCACCCGCGAGGAGCAGCACTCCACCCGGGGCCGGGCGCACCTGCTGTGGGAGATGGTGCAGGGCGACGTAGTCACCGACGGGTGGCGCTCCACCGAGGTACGGGACGCCCTCGAGCTGTGCCTGTCATGCAAGGGGTGCCTGTCCGACTGTCCGGTCAACGTCGACATCACCACCTACAAGTCGGAGTTCCTGCACCACCACTACCGGCGCCGGATACGGCCCCGGTCGCACTACTCGATGGGCTGGCTGCCGGTGCTGTCCCGGCTGGCCTCGCTCACGCCGAGACTGGTCAACCGGCTCACCGCATCGCGGGCACAGGGGCTGCTCAAGCGGATGGGCGGCATCGCACCCGAACGCGCCATCCCCCGCTTCGCCGACCAGCCACTGACCCGATGGTTCCGGCGGCACCGACCGGCCGGTACCGCTGCTCGCGGCAGGGTCGTACTCTGGCCCGATTCGTTCACCACATATCTGTCACCGGAGGTCGGCCGAGCCGCGGTCCGTGTCCTCGAGGCGGCAGGTTTCGAGGTGGTCCTCCCGTCGGGCCCGGTCTGCTGCGGGCTGACCTGGATCTCCACCGGGCAACTGGGCGTCGCCGAGCGGGTGTTGCGGCACTCACTCGGCGTGCTCGACGGGTACCTCCGGGCCGGTGTCCCGGTCGTCGGCCTGGAACCCAGCTGCACGGCCGTGTTCCGGCACGACGCCACGGCCCTGCTGCCCGGCGACGAGCGAGCCGCCCGCGCCAAACGCCTCACCCACACCCTGGCCGGCTTGCTCGCCAGGTACGCCCCGGACTGGGCACCACCCGTGGTGGGCGCCAGGGCACTCGTGCAGACCCACTGTCACCAGCACGCGGTCATGGGCTTCGACGCCGACTCCGCGCTCATGCGGGTCGCCGGCATCGAGGCGACCGTGCTGGATTCCGGCTGCTGCGGCCTCGCCGGCAACTTCGGCTTCGAGAAGGGCCATTATGAGGTGTCGCGAGCGGCCGGCGAACGGGTCCTGCTGCCCGCAGTGCGGGCGGCCGACCCGTCGACGGCGATCATCGCCGACGGGTTCAGCTGCCGCGTCCAGATAGGTCAGGGCACCGACCGCGTACCACTGCACCTGGCCCAGGTGCTCGCGGCAGCCCTCGACGCGGAGGACCAGCCCGCCAGTGGCGTTCAGGCGCCCGGAAAGCCCTGACCGGAAGCCCTGACCGCCCGGGAAGCCCCAATCACCCACATATTGTTGACAATCATACGTTGTACTCATACATTGACCGCGACTCGGGCACCATCGAGGCTGGCCCGCCTGAGAAACCGAGAGGCATGCCCGTGGCAGCAACCAACGGCACACCTGTCATCGCCGTGCTCTGCGCGCGGGACGGCACGCGCCCTCCGCACATGCGGGTCGTCGAGGAACGCGCCACCGTCCGCTACTGCGACGCCGACGGCCTGACCGAAGCCATCGACGGCGCACAGGCGCTGTTCCTGTGGGACTTCTTCTCCAGCGCGGTACGCGACGTCTGGGACCGAGCCCGAGCGCTGCGCTGGATCCACGTGGCCGCCGCCGGGGTGGACACCCTCCTGTTCGACGAACTCGTCGACTCCGACATCGTCGTCACCAACGCGCGCGGCGTCTTCGACCGACCCATCGCCGAATTCGTCCTCGGCGCGATCCTCGGCTTCGCCAAGGACGTCCACCGCAGCCACGACCTGCAACTCGCCCGTATCTGGCAGCACCGCGAGACGCGCACCGTTTCCGGCGCCACCGCGCTGGTCCTGGGCACCGGTGCCATCGGGCGTGAAATCGCACGGCTGCTACGCGCAGTCGGTATGCAGGTACGCGGTGCCGGCCGCACCGCCCGCACCGACGATCCTGACTTCGGCACCGTGGTGGCCAGCGCCGACCTGGCCGCGCACGCCGGCTGGGCCGACCACCTCGTCGTGGTCGCGCCGTTGACCGGCGCGACCTGCGGGCTCGTCGACGCCGCCGTACTGGCCGCCATGAAGCCGACCGCCCACCTGGTCAACGTCGGCCGTGGCCCCTGCGTGGTGGAGGCCGACCTCGTCGAGGCCCTCCGGGGCGGGCAGATCGCCGGCGCCACCCTGGACGTCTTCGACACCGAACCGCTGCCCCCGGAAAATCCCCTGTGGAGCACTCCTGCGCTGGTCATGTCACCGCACATGGCCGGTGACGCCGTCGGGTGGCTCGACACCCTCGCCCACCAGTTCGTGGCCAACGCACAGCGCTGGCTGGACGGCGAGCACCTGGTCAACGTCGTCGACAAGCGGCTCGGCTTCATCCCGTCAGGGGCGTCGGCCGGATCGGCGTGTCCGTCCTAGAACGACGAGACATCGTGACGCCCGCAACGACGGGAACAGCTCCCCGACCAGCCGCCATCACCAGCTTGACCTGCACCTCAAGGCTCAGCTGCGCGTTCTTCCCGCCGCCACCGGACCAACTGAGGCGTACCAGGAAATTGACCTCCGCAGTGCCGCTACTGTATCGGTCATGCTGCCGGTGGGCAACGGCCGCGCGCAGACCACCTCGATGAACCTCATCGAACTCAACCGGCTGCTGCTGGAGTTGATCGACCTCGGCACCTGGAGCGAGCACCTGGCGGCTCTGCTGTGCAGCCAGCAGGACGGGATTACGCCGTGGCCCCACTTCCCTGATGAGTGGAAGGTGTGGGCATGAAGAGGCCGACGGCACCGAGGCGGGACTGCTCGGCGGTGTGCTCCGTACCGGCCTCGACACGTACGCCAACGTGCGGCCGGTCCGACTGTTGCCCGGGGTGCGCACGCCCACGATCCACCGTCCCGGCGACATCGACTACGTCATCGTCCGGGAGAACACCGAGGGGCTCTATCTGTCCCGCGGCCTCGGCGTGGGCACGCGCGACGCCTGCGTCGACCAGTTTTTCGTGTCCCGGGCCGGGGTCGACCGGGTCGCGCGGTTCGCCTTCGAGTTGGCGCGAACGCGAGACGGCGCCCCGGCGGACGGCACCCGGCGGGTCACCCTGGTTGACAAGAGCAACGTGCTGCGCTCGTTCGCCCTGTTCCGCGAGGTGACGATCGAGGTCGCCGTCGAGTATCCCGACGTGGAACTGGATTTCCGGTACTCGGACGCGGCCGCGCACGACCTCGTCATGACGCCGCGACACTTCGACGTGGTGCTCACCGAGAACTTCGTGGGAGACCTGCTCAGCGATCTCGGCGCCGCCACCGTCGGCGGACTGGGCATGTGCCCCAGCGGGAACATCGGCGCTGGTACCTCGTACTTCGAGCCGGTGCACGGCAGCGCGCCGGGCATCGCGGGGCGTGACCTGGCGAACCCGATCTCGCAGATCCTCAGCGCGGCAATGCTGCTCGAGCATCTGGACGCGGCCGAGGCGGCCGGACGTATCCGCCGGGCCGTCGAGTCGGCGCTCGCCGACGGGGCCGTCCAGATCGAGCCGACCGGGTGCCCGCGCGGCGGCACCCGCGCGGTCACCCGCGCCGTACTGGACCACCTGGCATGATCACCTCGCCAAACGATTTCGTCCCAGCCCGGAACGGGGCGTTGGACGAGCAGTGGGACGTCGTCGTGATCGGTGGCGGCAACGCGGCCCTGGTGAGCGCCCTCAGCGCCCGTGACCATGGCGCCCGGGTGCTGTTGCTGGAGCGCGCGCCAAGGGTGTTCCGCGGCGGCAACAGCCGGCACACCCGCAACATCCGCTGTGTCCACGACTACACCGACGCCTACTACACCGGGCGCTACCCCTACGACGAGCTGTGGACCGACCTGGGCGGCGTCGGCACCGGGCCGAGCAACGAGGCGCTGGCCGCGTTGACCGTACGGGAGTCGGAGACCGTACCGCGCTGGATGACCGACCACGGCGTGCGCTGGCAGCCCGCCCTGACCGGAACCCTGGCCCTGGCTCGTACCAACCGGTTCTTCCTCGGCGGCGGCAAGGCGCTGATGAACGGCTACTACCGGGCGGCCGAGCGGGCCGGGATCGTGATCCTGTACGAGGCGAGCGTCGAGCGGTTGGGCTTCACGGGCGATGCCTGCACCGAGATCGTCGTCCGGGTGGCCCAGGGGCGGCGGCGGGTACGCGCGAAGGCGGTGGTCTGCGCCAGCGGCGGCTTCGAGGCGAACATCGACTGGCTCCGGCGGTACTGGGGCGACGCCGCGCTGAACTACCACGTGCGCGGCCCGAGGTACAACGACGGGACGGTCCTCGCCCAGTTGCTGGACGCCGGCGCGGAACGAGCCGGCGAGGAACGCGGCTTCCACGCCATCGCGGTGGACGCACGCAGCCCGAAATTCGACGGGGGCATCGCCACCCGGCTGGACACCATCCCGTTCGGAATCGTGGTCAACCGGGATGGGCGGCGGTTCTACGACGAGGGCGAGGACATCTGGCCCAAGCGGTACGCCATCTGGGGACGCAACATCGCGGTGCAACCCGATCAGATCGCGTACTCCCTGTGGGACAGCAAGGTGCACGGGCTGTTCCTTCCCCCGATGTACGGGGTGTCCGCGGCGCGGAGCATCAGCGAGTTGGCCTCGCGGTTCGACCTTGATCCGCTTGCGGTCGAGGAGACCGTCGCCCGGTACAACGCGGCGGTCGACCGCGGCCCGGGCGGCCGGTTCACGATGGCGGAGCGGGACGGCTTGTCCACGGTCGGCCTCGATCCGCCCAAGAGCAACTGGGCCCAGCGCATCGACCGGCCGCCGTTCTACGGGGTGGCGATGCGGCCGGGGATCACCTTCACCTACCTCGGTGTGGCGGTCACCGAACAGTCACACGTCCGGCGCCAGGACGGCGGCGTGTTCCACAACGTCTTCGCGGCAGGGGAGATCATGTCAGGAAACATCTTGTCGACCGGGTATCTGGCCGGTTTCGGGATGACCATCGGAACGGTGTGGGGACGCATCGCCGGTCGAGAGGCGGCGCGCCATGCCCGTGGATGACCTGTTCGCCGAGGCCGAGCGGCAGCTCATCGTCTGCAACTCCTGCCGGTACTGTGCCGGATACTGCCCGGTCTGGCCGGCGCTCGAGCTGCGGAGCACACTGACCCGGGGCGACATCACCCACCTGGCCAATCTGTGCCACGACTGCCGGGACTGCTTCAGCGCCTGCATGTACACCCCGCCGCACGAGTTCGACCTGAATCCGCCGAAGGTGTTCGCACAGGTACGGGAGGAGACGTACCGCAGCTACGTGTGGCCCTCCACCGTGCCCGGCTGGATGCACGGCTGGCGTGGCGTCGCCGGCTGGTTCGTGGCGATCTTCGTGCTGCTCGTGGCGCTCAGCTCCCTCACCGGCGGTGCAGGGAACTCCACGGGTCCGAACCCGGGTTCGCCGTACGAGATCCTTCCGCACCTCGTGATGGTGGCCGTGGTGGCGGCGCCCAGCCTCTGGACAATCGTCGTACTTGCGGCGGCGGTGTCGCGCTACTGGCGCGACACCCACGGCAGGCTGCGGGACCTCACCCGGCCTGGAGTGTGGGCGCGGACCCTGGTTCAGGGAGTGCAGTTGCGGCACATGCGGGGTGGCGGCCAGGACTGCGACTATCCCGCCGACGTGCCGAGCCCACAACGGCGTCGCCTGCACCTGGCGGTCACCTACGGGTTCGGCCTCTGTCTGGTCTCCACCACCTCGGCCGCGTTCATGCAGGAGTTCCTGCACCTGATGCCGCCGTACCCGTACCTGTCCGTGCCGGTCATCACGGGGACCGTCGGCGGGTTCGGCATGGTCGTCGGCTGCGCGGGGTTGATGCTGCTCAAACGGCGCAGCGCCCCGGAACCCGGCACGCCGTCGATGCGACGAGCCGACTACGGTCTGCTGTGGGCGCTGCTGATCCTGTCGGTGACCGGGCTGCTCACCCTCTTCCTGCGAACCAACCCGTTGTTCGGCCCGGTCCTGGTGGCGCACCTGGCCGCGGTCATCGTCGCCTTCGCCATCACGCCGTACACCAAGTTCGTGCACTGGATCTATCGCCTGCTGGCGATCTATAAGGACAATATGGACAAATTGGCGTGAAGCCCGTTGTGGTGCGGGGGCCATGCAGGGTTTTGCCGTCCACGCGATCGCCCGCCTGCCCGCCGCGGTGTGGCTGTGGTCCGGCTGGTGAGTCAGCCGCTGATGGCCGCGGTGAGCAGGTCCGGGTCCGCGGCCTGCAACAACCGGCGGATCATCGCCTCCGACGGACGCCGGTCCGGGGCGATGCCCAACGCGAGCGCGATCGCAGCCGGCACGTCAGCGACCCACTCGGGGATCGCGGTGTAGGAGCGGTAGCCGCCCACCACGGCACACACGACGGGAGGAACCTCGGCTCCCTGACCGACGACCGCTGGCCGTTGACCGGCTTTCCCGGATGAGGTCCTGTCGCTTCGTGTGGCCGGTGGGGGAGCAGCCCTGGACTCCGCCGCCCGAAGCGGCGGGCCTGGTCGCGAGCCGGAGCTCTTGCTGGTGCCGGGGCTCGGCTGGGTGGTGGGGTCGGCCGGTCCGGTCCGCTCAGTTCGTGGGGCGGAGCGCCAGCGTTCTAGCCTGCTTTGACGGTGGTGAAGGCTCTCACGAGCTGTCGTCGCCGAGGAGACGGCGTGCCCGGAGGAGCGCTTCGGCCTGGGTGGCGGTGCTGGCCGCGACGGCGTTGGCGGTGAACGCCTCGATGGCGTCCAGGTGCTCGGGTTGCAGCCCGAGGCGGGGCGAGGGCGCGATCAGCAGCGCTCGCCGGTTCGGGTCAGTTCCTCGTGGATCGGTCCGCTGGTGGGTGCCTCGGTGTCATCGGTCCAGACCAGGTGCCGTCCTTGGTCAAGGACAGCGCGGGCGGCGTTCAGCTTCGCGGCGGGGGCTGTGGCGGCGGAAACCTGGTGGTACCAGGAACGTTCCAGCTGGGGAGGCCGAAGAGTCGTTCGATCTGCTCGGCTTCGGCGCACCAGGTGCTGCACCAACGAATGTCGGCATGGCCGCTTCGATGCAGCAGGCGGATGCGTGGCAGCCTGACCACGCCGCGGGGTTCATTTTCGAGTCAAACCATCGATGATCAACGCGGTGGCCGTTCTCATGCCCGCGCCACGCCCAACGTCGAAGCCAAGTGACGTTGGAGTACTAGCCGCAACGCCGCTCGGTTAAGGTCCGGCGGGTGTTTCGCAATGGTTTGTGATGATGTCGATCGCGATGGTGGCTTTGTAGCTATGCCGGTCTACGTTGGGTCCGCGGGCTTGGTACTTGGAGT